>DUEX01000019.1 GCA_011170325.1 Dehalococcoidia bacterium
ATCTTCGAAGCTACAGAGAGCAGGGTAAGAAATGATTCCGGCTTTAGTATAAAGGTAATTTCCGAAACAGCTTCCAGGCGGATTGTCAAGTTTGCCTTTGAATATGCCCGCGCCAATAACAGGAGTAGGGTCACTGCCATTCACAAGGCTAACATTCTTAAGTTCTCTGATGGTCTTTTCCTAGCTACTGCCCGTGAGTTAGCCAAAGAATACACAGATGTAGAATTTGAAGATGTAGTTGTCGACACCTTGTGCATGCGTCTAGTGAGAAAACCACAACAATTTGATGTCATCGTCTTGCCCAATCTCTATGGAGATATCATTTCCGACCTCTGTGCTGGATTGGTTGGCGGACTTGGCATTGCACCTGGAGCTAATATAGGAGATAATATAGCCGTTTTTGAACCTACCCATGGCAGTGCTCCAAAATATGCCGGGCAGGATAAAGTTAACCCTATGGCAATGATGCTCTCCGCAGCAATGATGCTTCGTCATCTCGCCGAAAAAGAAGCTGCTGATAAACTGGAAAAGGCCGTGGCTGAAGTCATCGCTGAGGGTAAAAATATCACCTACGATTTAAGGTTAGACCGCAATCAGCCCGCAGCAACTACCTCTCAGGTTGCCGATGCGGTGATAAAAAAAATTAAAGGAGGCAAGCCGTGTCACAAAAAGTAACTAAGGAAGAGCTTCTGGCTAAAGCGCGTAAGCCAGCAGAGGATGCTATGAAATTGCACCCCTTCTACCGGGGAAAGATGCAAACAGTACCCAAGTGTTGCATCCGCGACTTCAACGATTTCGCCATCTGGTATACTCCCGGGGTGGCTGAACCCTGCCGGGCGATAAAGGCAGACAAGGAACGGGTTTATGAGCTCACCAATAAATGGAATACCGTGGCTGTGGTTTCTGATGGCACCAGGGTTCTAGGATTAGGTGACATTGGTCCTGAAGCCGGTCTGCCAGTAATGGAAGGCAAGGCACTGCTATTCAAATACTTAGGTGGGGTGGATGCCGTGCCTATTTGTCTTGATACCAAAGACCCTGATGAGATTATCCAGGCAGTAAAATGGCTCCAGCCTTCCTTCGGTGGCATCAACTTAGAGGATATCTCCAACCCCAAATGCTTTTACATCCTCGACCGACTAAGGGCCGAGGCACAAATTCCAGTATGGCACGACGACCAGCAGGGAACAGCGGCCGTCACCTTAGCCGGGCTAATCAACGCCTTGAAGATTGTGGGCAAGAAAAAAGAGGATATTAAGCTTACTGTTATCGGGATCGGTGCCGCCAATGTAGCTATCCTGAGAGTACTTTTTGCTGACGGCTTTAAACCAGCAAACACCATAATTGTGGATAGTAAAGCCATCCTCCATACCGGTAGGACTGACCTCGAGGAGAAGCAAAAGGAAAACCCGTACAAGTGGGACCTGTGTCAGAGAACCAATCCAGAGAAGAGAACCGGTGGGATGCCTGAAGCCTTAAAGGGAGCCGATGTCTGTATCTCACTGTCGAAGTCAGGACCAGGGGTAATTTTACCTGAATGGGTCAAGGGAATGGCAAAGGATGCTATATGTTTCACCTGTGCCAATCCCATCCCAGAAATCTGGCCCTGGGAAGCCAAGGAAGCCGGAGCCAGAATTGTGGCTACAGGGAGGTCAGATTTCCCTAATCAGGTAAATAACTCCATCGGTTTCCCCGGCATCTTCCGTGGCACCCTGGATGTCAAAGCCAGAACTATCACCGATGAAATGTGCATCGCTGCTGCCTATGAGCTAGCTAAATGCGCTGAAGACCGGGGTATAAATGAAGACAATATCGCCCCTACTATGGCAGAATGGGAGGTCTTCATCAGAGAGGCAGTGACTGTAGGACTCAAGGCTATCGAGCAAGGAGTAGCCCGAGAAAAAGCCAGCCGAGAGGAGCTTACCAAACGAGCCGAGGCAATGATTAAGAGCGCCAGGGAAACAACCGCTCTTCTCATGAAGGAGGGCTACATCCCTCCAGCACCTGGAGATTAATCATATGATGGCTATCTTTACAGAAAGGAGTACTGCTAAATGAGAGACATCGATTGCAAGCAGATTACTGAAACCGTGTCCAATCTATTCCAAGAGGCTTGTGTCTACCTCCCTGAAGATGTGCTCGCAGCTATTAAACAAGCCCGGCAAAGCGAAGAATCCCCTGTGGCTCGAGACGTGCTGGGTAGAATACTTGAGAATGTTGACATCTCCTCTAAAGAGAAAATCCCTCTATGCCAAGACACTGGCTCTGCAGTGGTCTTGTTGGAACTAGGGCAAGAAGTTCACATAACCGGCGGCGACCTTTATACAGCTATAAATGAGGGAGTACGCCAAGGATATGACAAAGGCTATCTGCGCAAATCCATGGTGCATCAGCCCTTTTCCGCCAGAGTGAATACTAAAGACAACACCCCGGCTATCATCCACACCGATATCGTTCCCGGGGGTAAGCTTAAAATTAGCGTGATACCTAAGGGAGGCGGCTCTGAAAACTGTTCTCGCCTCACAGCGTTACCTCCAGCAAAGGGCCGCCAAGGGATTATAGATTTTGTGGTAAACCTTGTTGATGAGTCTGGCAGCAACCCATGCCCCCCAATTGTTATCGGCCTTGGTATAGGAGGAACAACAGATAAGACCATGGCACTAGCTAAAAGGGCATTACTGCGTAAAGTGGGCGAGCCAAATCCAGACCCCGAGGTGGCTGAGCTGGAAAGAGAAATCATGCAACAGGTCAACAACCTAGGCATTGGACCAATGGGATATGGAGGCAAGATAACTGCTCTAGCCGTTCATGCCGAAGTCTTCCCTGCCCATATCGCCAGCTTACCAGTCGCAGTTAATATACAGTGCTGGTGCGATCGCCATAAGGAATCGATTCTCTAAATGGAGGTAAGAAATGGCTGAGCAGGTTCAAATGATTGATATTTACATTATGGGCAAGCACTATCAAGTTCCCGAAGGACTTACCATCTTGACAGCACTAGAATATTGCGGCTATAGGATGATTCGCGGCTGTGGTTGCCGTGCTGGATTCTGTGGCGCTTGCGCGACTGTTTACAACTTCAAAAATGACCCTCAACTAAGATACGACCTTGCCTGCCAGAAAACCGTTGAGCAAGATATGTATTTAACACAGATACCATTCTTTCCCGCGGCTAAGGCACTTTATAATCTGGAAGAACTGAAGCCAGATGGTGAACAAGTGCTAGCTCTATATCCCGATCTGGAAAAGTGTTTTGGCTGTAATACTTGTACTAAAACCTGCCCCCAAGACCTTGAGGTGATGTGGTTCATGTCCGATGCTTTAAGAGGTGACATTCGAGAAGTGGCTAACAAGTCCTTCGACTGTGTCATGTGTGGCTTGTGTGCTGCTAGATGCCCGCAGGGGCTGGTGCCTTACAATTATGCTTTACTATGTCGCCGCTTGTATGGTCATTATCTTGCGCCTGCCTCTAAACACTTGGAGGACAGAATTGCTGAGATAGAGGCAGGTAAGTTTGACGCTGAGATAGAGGAATTAAAAAGGATGGACGAGAGCGAGCTACGCCGTCGATATGCACAGCGTGAAATAGAACCTGCTTACTAAAAATATCGGGAAGGAGACTGGGTAAAATGTATCCTGCTTATATGGAAGAAAGCAAGCACAAAGTAGAAGTTACCAGGGAGAAGCGGCTGAAAGAGACGTTCCCTCGTATCACCGATGAGGAAAAAACACCCCTGTTACAGCAATATCACCCTGACTTTATTGAAGAAGGCATGCGTGAGTTACTAGCGGGACCAAACAAAGGAGACCGCACGCCCAATGAGATGGCTGAGTTGCTGGAGGGAAATAGCCGCGTTGACCCCGATAAAGTTGACCTTGATAAAATTGATTACGATGTGGATGTATTGATAATTGGTTGTGGCGGTGCGGGGGCATCGGCAGCCCTTTTAGCCCAAGAAAATGGGGCGAACGTCCTACTAGCAACAAAGCTACGCCTGGGTGATGCCAATACTGTAGGGGCTCAAGCTGGAACACAGGCAGCCGATAGACCCAATGATTCCCTCACTATTCATTACTTAGACACTATAGGCGGAGGCCGCTTCACCAATGTGCCTGAATTGGTAGAGTCATTAGTGAAAGATGCCCCCTCAGTGATTAAGTGGCTGGAAGAACTGGGGGTCTGCTGGGATAAGAATCCAGATGGTACAATGCACGAACTATCTGGCGGAGGTGCCTCAAGGTTAAGGTTGCACTCATGTCGAGATTACACCGGCCTTGAGGAAATGCGTGTTCTGCGTGATGAGGTTAAGAACAGACAGATAGATTACTTAGAATTCTCACCAGCAATAGAGCTGATAATGGATAACAAAGGGCAAATAGCTGGAGCAATACTGGTAAACCTAGAGACTAATGAATTGAGCTTGGTTCGAGCCAAAGCTGTAGTTATGGCCACTGGCGGCATGGGGCGCTTGCATATTCAGGGTTTCCCCACTACCAATCATTACGGGGCTACTGCCGATGGATTGGTGTTGGCCTATCGGGCAGGTGCTGAGCTAATTTTTATTGATACCATGCAATACCATCCCACAGGTGCAGCCTACCCTGTACAGATTCTAGGACAGCTGGTTACGGAAAAGGTGAGAACTCTCGGGGCACAGTTGGTCAACATCGACGGAGACCAATTCATTATGCCTTTAGAGCCACGAGATGTGGTAGCCTCAGCCATTATTCGAGAATGCCAAGGGCGACATAAAGGGATAGAGACTCCAACGGGAGAAGTCGGTGTATGGTTGGATTCACCAATGATTGACATTATCCGTGGAGAAGGCACTGTGGCACGAGAATTGCCAGCTATGGTTCGCCAGTTCAGCCGCTTCAATATTGATATAGCCAAGGAACCAATGTTAGTCTACCCTACACTGCATTATCAAAATGGAGGTATTAAAATTGATACCGACGGAGCTACTACTGTGCCAGGGCTGTTTGCCGCTGGCGAGGTGGAAGGGGGAGTACATGGCAAGAACAGGCTCATTGGCAATTCAACGCTAGACATATTTGTCTTTGGCAGAAGGGCAGGTAGGGCCGCAGCTCAGTATGCCAATAAAGTGAAGCTAGGTTCTCCAACACTAGACCACGTACGTCGCTGGCAAAGGGAGCTTGAGCAGGCTGGTATAGCCAAACTTAGACCAATCTCACCAAAGCTCTTACCAGACTATGCCAGGCAGCCATATGATTATTTGACCGGTTACACCAGAGAAAAGTTAACCATTGGCCAGGTAAAATTGGCTTAAAGATTGGGAGGAGAGCAATGCCACTGCGTATCCAAACAGATGTCAAGGAAGTTGAAGGTATTTTAAACCAGATCTTGAATATCAATAGCCCACCGGTAGCTCGGTGTCGCCTCCTTTCCAGCGGTTTCGGCTCAAGTCACGCGTTGAATATAATTGAAGACATTGCCGGACATAAAGAATGCATAGGTTGTGGCAATTGCATAGATATCTGCCCCATACTGGCTCGCGAGCCTTCCCGCCGCCACAAGACAGAGCAACGAACCTCAATGGCACTAGAAACTCTAGTTGGCGAGGACTGCGACCAATGCGATGCTTGTGTCCTAGTCTGCCCCCAGGTAGATACCACCATTAAAAATTACATTGCTAATCGCCGCATGATAGAAGTCATGTCTAGACTGGAGCAAAGAATAGGAGATGAGGAGGAGCCTGACTTAGATTTGTTTGTGGAAGAAGCCATAACACAAGCCTGACCTGTTGGGGGTGTTAAATGGATTTTGAGATACCTGAAGAATTAAATATGATCCAGAGCATGGTAAGGGACTTCGTCAACGACCAACTAAAGCCACTGGAGAGAACTATTCTAGGACGGGCTTCCGACCTAAGCGATGCTAGAGTATCTCTGCCCTCAGACACAGAGGAACAACTCATAAAGATGGTCAAAGACATGGGATTATGGGGGATAGGCGTACCCGAGGAATTTAGTGGAGTTGGTCTGAGCACTTTAGGCAATTGTCTGGTTGAAGAAGAGCTAGCTCAGACGATTCTCCCCTTCAACTTCGGTGACGTCACTCCCATACTCTTTGATTGCAATGAAAAGCAAAAACAGGACTACTTTCTGCCCTTATTCCACAGGCAAAAGTCCGCTTACCTTGCACTAATGGAGCCGGGAAAAGAAGCTGATGTAGCCACCATAGAAATGACAGCAGAAAAGGCAAACGGCCACTACATTCTCAATGGCAGGAAAGTATCGCTTTCCAAAACAGGCAAAGACTACTTTGCTATAGTCTTTGCCGCTACCAACCCTAAGAAGGGGCTAAGAGAGGGAGTTACGTGCTTCTTAGTAGATAAAGATACTCCAGGATTTACCATAGTCGGTAATGAAGAAAAAGGAGGCTGGCGAGCTCAGGTAAGACAGCCTATATTCCTGGCCTTTGACCGTTGCCAAGTCTCAGCCGACAATATCCTAGGAGAGGAAGGCAAAGCCTTTCTCCTAGGCAGAAGATGGCTTCCCTCAAGACGCATCATCAGAGCCGCCAGATGCATAGGAGTAGCCCAGAGATTGCTGGAGGAATCAACTTTACAGGCTCAAAGTTGGACGTCGTTTGGACAACCTATTTCCGGGAGACCTAGTGTCCAAGCAGCCCTAGCTGACATAGCTACAGGCATCCATGCTACTAGGCTCATGGTTCATGAGGCTGCTTGGAAAGCGGATAAAGGGGAGCCAATACAGCGGGAAGCAGCTATGGTAAAGCTGTTCGCTACCCAAATGATTCATAGCGTGGCTGATAGAGCAGCTCACATTTGGAATGGACCACCATATATAGCTGGACTACCTATGGAGAGGTTATGTCGCCATGCTACAGCCGCCAGCGCCACTGAATATGACCTAGAACTTCAAAAAAACCTTATTGCCACAGATATTCTAAAAGGATTGAGATTTTAGAAGCAAAGGAGGAAGCCATGGCCAAGAAAGTTAGTCTTCCATTAACTGATGAGGCCTTGAAAGACCTTAGAGCTGGAGATAATGTCTTGCTCACTGGTATCATGTATGTTGCTCGTGACTCAGCCCATAAGAGGATAATCGAGACTTTAGACCAAGGGAAAACTCTGCCGTTCGATATTAATGGCCAGACAATATATTACATGGGGCCGTCTCCAGCCAGACCAGGGCAAGTTATCGGCTCGGCCGGACCAACAACTAGCGGACGAATGGATAGCTATGCTCCACGTCTAATGTCTACAGGGCTCAAAGGGATGATCGGTAAAGGCAACCGGTCACAGGCAGTCAAGGATGCTATAAAGAAATACAAGGCCATATATTTCGCTGCCATAGGCGGTGCCGGAGCCTTGATTTCCAAGAGCATTAAGAAGGCAGAGGTAATCGCTTACGAAGACTTAGGTGCAGAGGCAATCCGCCGCTTGGAGGTAGAAAACTTCCCAGCTACTGTAATCAACGATATCTACGGCGGCGACTTATATGAAGAGGGAAAAGCTAAGTATCAGGTTAAAGTATAATTGGACCGCTAACTACCCTTTAACCCAAGGGAAATAACTCTAAGCAGCCCAGCAATACTCTTGGCGTCACAGATTTCTCCTGAATCAATAAGGCCAAGAATCCGAGATAAGGGTACTCGAACAACCTCAATGCCCTCAGTGTTTTCAGCCTCAAGGCGGCTGGGTATAAGATGTGTAGCCAGATAAAAGTGTAAATACTCAGTGCAATAGCCAGGAGCTGAATAAAAGCCGCCAAGCTTATCTACTTTATTCGGCAAATAACCTATCTCCTCCTGTAATTCACGGCGAACACAGTCAATCGGCTGTTCACTAGGGTCAATGCCACCAGCCGGAATTTCCAAGAGAATTTTGTCCACAGCTTTGCGGAACTGACGAACCAAAAGAACATTATCTTTGGAATCCAAAACCACCACTGCTACACAATCACTATGCTCAACAATTTCTCGGGTAGTCTTCTTGCCGCTCGGCTTCTCTACAGTGTCAACCCGCAACTTCACCGCCCGACCATCATAAATCTGCTGACTTGATAAGGTCTTCTCCATCTCAAATCTCACCTCTCAAAACATATAGCACCAGGCAATGCGGTTGTTCTTTAGCTTCGTCTGTCATCCTCCAAAGTCACTATATATTAAGTCGTACCTCACTTAAAACGATAGACAAGTGCTACTTCATCGCAATTAGGAAACTTAGGACAGTGATAACATTCAGCCCATACCTTGCGTGGCAATTCCATCTTGTCAACCTGACGAAAACCATGCTTTTCAAAAAAAGCCGGTTTGTAAGTCAGACAAAAGATAGTGGGTATGGCCAATTCCTTGGCTTCATCAAGACAGGCTTCAACCAGCAACGAACCTATCCCCTGCTCATGCCTGTGTTCACTCACCGCCAGAGACTTAATCTCAGCCAAATCTGCCCAGGCAATATGGAGAGCAACACAGGCAATAACCTGACTGCTATCATCCCTGATAACGAAAAAGTCACGAAGGTTCTCGTATATCTCGCTTAATGCCCGAGGCAGCATCACGCCTTTATCAGCAAAGCTATTGACCAGCTTGTGCATTCGCTCAGCATCACCTATCCTAGCCTTTTCCGCCTTCATGATATCTTACCTTTAAGTCTCGACTCCAGAGAGCTATAAAAATAAGTTTTAGGTTGAACCCTTAAAAAGCGAGCTACGTAAGGACCGAGCTTCACTTCGACTTTATCTCCACTGCGCAGCGGCAATTCCACCTGCCCATCGATGCTTAGCATGGCTTGATGACTGGTAGCCACTTTTAACTGGATTACAGCTTCTGGCGGCAGCACCAGAGCTTTATCCAAAGTAAGATGAGAGCACACGGGCTCCAGTATAATTTCCCTAGCCTGAGGATAAAGGATAGGCCCGCCAGCTGCCAGTGAATAGCTAGTGCTACCAGTAGCTGTAGCTACTATAACACCATCAGTTCGATAAGTGGTCAATACTTCACCACCGATCCTGGTCTCAACCTGAATCAGCCTGGCTGAGCTTCCCCGCCCCACAACAACATCGTTCAAAGCATGATAATTCTTACCCTGAGACACTAGCTCAGCTTCAAGCATTGCCCTTTCTTCAATCCAACCCTCACCACCTAGCAGCTGGGGCAGTTTGTCTAAAGCCTCAGCAGCTTCAAGTTCAGTCATAAATCCTAGACTACCAAAGTTTATCCCGACAATAGGCACTGCGTGAGGAACAACAGCTCGGGCTGCCCGAAGCATAGTACCATCGCCGCCAATGCTCAAGATCAAATCCGAGCCAGCTACCTGAGGCTTTGCCTTCCCCTCATCCCAAGCCGAGCACAGCCACAACGAAATACCCTGAGTCCTTAAAATTTTATCAAGCTCACAGCTAAAAGCTCTAGCCTTTTCAAGTTTAGGGTGATATAAGATGCCAACTCGTTTCACAGGCAAGAGGAGTCTACCATCGCCACTATGGAGTGTCAAGGAAACTATTTTAGTAAAGCCAAAGCCCAACTCCACATAGAAGGCTTTAAGAGCCGAAAATCCTGACAGCGGCTTCTGCCATGCCGACGAAGCTGCCAGGGATAACTCCCAAAAGCAGGACACCAAGGCAGCAGAGAGACAAAGAAGCGCGCAGTGCCCACGATGAAGGTACTTTCTCCTCTGAAACTGGAGCCCCTAACCACATGACCTTGACCACCCTCAAGTAGTAATAAGCCGAGATACAACTGTTTATCACAGCTACGATTACCAGCCACAATAAGCCGTGGTGCACAGCAGCATTAAAAATATAGATTTTGGCGATAAGCCCCGCCGTAGGTGGCAACCCAATCAAAGAAACTAGACAAAGAGTTAGAGCTACAGCCAAAAGTGGCGCTCGCTTACCCATCCCGGTATAGTCGCCAATGAGGTCGCTGTCAATCTTATTAGAGATAGCGATAACGGCAATGAAGGCTCCCAAGTTGGTAACAGCATAGCTCATGAGGAAGAAGAGCAGCCCACTCCGCCCCAGGGCATCAGCTCCCACTGCCACCCCCACCGTAGCCAGCCCCACCATGAGATATCCAGCTTGGGCTATACTGGAGTAACCAAGCATGCGCTTGATATTGGTCTGAACGATAGCCACCACATTGCCCAAAGTCATGGTAATAGCACTCAAAATGGCAAACAAGATTCCCCAATCAATGCTGAGCCAGCTTGGAGCACCAAGGGCAACAAAGAAAACACGGACGATAACAGCAAAACCAGCGGCTTTACTGGCTACTGAAAGATAGGCGGTAATCGGTGTTGGCGCACCCTCATAAACATCAGGTACCCACATTTGGAAGGGAACGCAGGCGATCTTGAAGCCGAAGCCAGCAGCTAAAAGGATAATACCCAAAAGCAGAGCTGGATTATCCAAAAGACCGGCGATAGGCATTGTTTCAACGACATCAGCGATGCATAATAAGCAAGTTTTTCCGGTAAGCCCGAAGACCAGGGCCATACCGTATAGGAGTACCGCTGAGGCAACAGCGCCCAGAAGCAAGTACTTCAGCCCGGCTTCAGTCGATTTCTGGTCCTTTAAAAAGCTCGCCAACACATAAAGCGAGATGCCACTCAATTCCAGAGCCACATAAATGGAAATCAAGTCCGCAGCTGCCGTCAGTAGCATCATGCCAACAGCCGAGATAAGCACCAGCGCATAATATTCACCTTGAAACCTCTCGAATTTGCTCACATAGTCCTGCGATGCCAGGATAATCAGACCAGCCGCCGCTAATAACAGGAACTTGAAGAAAAGAGCAAAGCGGTCCACTGCCAGCATAGCATAGAAAATATCAATGGTTGGCGCCCCCCACATCGCCAGCGTGAAACCGGCCGAGACTATCAAGCCAGCAATGCTGACACCAGCCAGAACCTTCTTCTGCTTGATAAACAGGTCAAGCAGAATCACCACCAAAGCAAAACCCAGAAGGCTAAGTTCCGGCGTCATTAAATGAAGCTCACTAACTATCATCAGACTAAACCATCCCAGCTAATTTAAGTAGCTTCTTGGTATCCTCATGTACCTCTTCCCACATTTGGCCAAGGTCATGCTTCTCCACCCATAAAGCTTCACCGACATCGCTACCCACTTTAAGCTCACCGCCAACTAAGCTGGCTATATAGTCGATATAAACAACATGCAAGCTAACTCCCTCCGCCGACCTCACAATTCGTTCGAAGGGTGGTAAAGGCCTGACCAGCTCTATCTCCAAACTGGTCTCCTCTTTAACTTCCCGCTCTATGCCGTCGCCAATCGCTTCCCCCAGCTCCAGCTCACCACCAGGGCAAATCCATTTACCCTGCCAAAAACCTCCTCTCTCCGGCTTATGTTTCACCAAGAGTATCCTACCTTTGTCATCCTCAATAATTGCCCCCACTGCCACCGTTATTAGAGAAGTGATAACCCCACCCCTTTACAAGCCCACCAGCTTCATTATCGGCATGATGCCGAGCTTAATAACATCGGTAAGGATGGCTGGGTAAAGGCCGACGAGCATAATAGCGCCAACAAAGGAAAAGATGCAAACCTTCTCAATATTGTCAGCATCAGGCACGCCATCAAATTTCTCCACCGGCGGACCATAGAAAACTCGCTGGAGCATCCACAGAATATAGCCAGCCGTAATGACAATCCCCAAGACGCCGAGAATAGTATATAAGCGGATACCTTCAAAAGCAGCGCTAGAATAACCGCCAACAAAAGTAATAAACTCGGCAGCAAAGCCACTGGTACCAGGTAAACCTAAAGCCGCCAAACCAGCAACGCTGAAGACCACCACGATAACTGGCATCTGCCGAGCCAGACCGCCGAGACGCTCTAAGTTACGCTCATGAGTCTTATCATAGACCAGTCCTACCATGGCAAACAGAAGTCCGGTGATAATGCCGTGGCTGAACATCTGTAAAGTAGCCCCGGTAAGGCTTATTTGACTCAAGGCAAAAATGCCCAGAAGCACGTAGCCCATATGGCTGACGCTACTGTAAGCAATCAGCCGCTTCAAATCTGTCTGCCTCAAAGTCACCGCTGCTCCATAGAGAACATTGACTACAGCTAGGAGCACCAGCCAGGGCGCGTAATTTAGGGCAACCTCAGGAAAGATGCTAACGCACAGCCGGATCATCCCGTAGCCACCCATCTTAAGCAGCACTCCAGCTAAAATCACACTCACCGCCGTAGGAGCATCGGTATGGGCATCAGGCAGCCAAGTATGCAACGGAAATACCGGCAGCTTGATAGCAAAACCAATAAAGAGGAGGAAGAACATGGCAGTAAGCGGGATAAATGGTTTAACCGGTGCCAGGCCAGCCAGCTCCATCATATTCAGGCTGCCAGTGGTGAAATAAATGCTCAAGATGCCAGCCAACATCATGGCGCTGCCGACAAGGGTATATATTACATACTTGATAGCCGAATACTCTCTCCTCCCAGTGCCCCAGATAGAAATGAGGAAATACATCGGGATAAGCTCCAGCTCCCAGAAAAGGAAGAAAAGGACAAGGTCTAAAGAGCAAAAAACGCCAAGAATGCTGGTCTCTAAAAATAGTAGCCAGATAAAATATTCCCGAGGTCTCAGTTCAACCTTCCATGAAACTAAGACGGCTAAGAAGCCCAAGAAGGTAGTCAATATCACCATTGGCAGGCTCAAGCCATCAACACCGAGATGATAAAAGGCATTTATCGCCGGAATCCAGGCAAGCTTCTCCTCAAATTGTATTTGCCCGATGATGCCAGAGGAGCGGTCAAAAAGGCAGAAGACAACTATAGACAGGGCAAACGAAGCTAGGGTGAATATAAGGGCCGTCAGTTTCACGGTCTTCGGCTGAGGTTTGGACAATAAGGCAATGACGATTAGCCCAACCAAAGGAAGGAAAACTATAGTTGTCAGATAACAGAAATTCAAATCTATTTACCTCAACCAAATAAATAAAAACAGACCATGATAGCTACTATACCTACAGCAATAGCCATAGCATAGACCTGAAGCTGACCGCTTTGTGCCTGACGCAGGGCTCTGCCAGCAGCTGCAGTGCCATCGGCTACCCCATTCACTGCACCATCGACTCCGCGGCTATCGAAGAAGCCACAGCCAGCAAAAAGTCCATCGACCAGAACCCTGCCTACAATAACCCTCTCATAAAGCTCGTCAAACCAGTATTTCCTAGAAAACAGTGCATAAAACGGAGAGAAGGCTTTACCTATAGCCTCAGCCGATAGCCATTTGGCGCTATACATAGCGTAAGCCAGCAGAATGCCCGATCCAGCCAGTATCAATGATATCCATGGCAATGGATGTGTCAGAATGCCAAAGAAACCTTGGGTAAAGCTGTGGACTTCACCATGCCCTAGAAATTCATCAAACCTGCCGGTAACATTCAGCCATCCTGAGAATATCGAAAGAGCAGCAAGGACAACCAAAGGAATGACCATTACCTTGGGCGATTCGTGAAGTTGATGAGCCCCATGGCTACCATGCTCTGATGAAGCCCCACCTCTATATTCGCCGCCGAAGGTAAGGAAAACGGCTCGGAACATATAGAAGGCGGTCATAAACACGGTAATCATAGCTAGGTAAAATAATATCGGGTTGTTGGCAAAGGAAGATACTAATATTTCATCTTTGCTCCAGAACCCAGAAAGAGGCCAGATACCAGCAATGCTCAGTGAAGCAATAAGGAAAGTAGCATAAGTCCATGGCATCGCCTTGCGCAGTCCGCCCATCTCTCGCATATCAAAAGTTCCCGTGGAATGGTTGACGCTGCCAGCACCAAGAAATAGCAGAGCCTTAAAGAAGGCATGATTGAACAAGTGGAAGATACCAATGGCAATGCCACCAGCACCTAAACCAAGCATCATATAGCCTAGCTGGCTGATGGTAGAATAAGCCAACACACGCTTGATATCGGTCATTACCAAACCCATGGTGGCAGCAAAAATAGCCGTGAAACCACCAATAACTGCTACCGAAGTCAATGCCATCTCAGAATTTTCAAATAGGGGAAAGAAACGAGCCACTAAAAAGACGCCAGCGGCTACCATAGTTGCCGCATGGATTAAAGCGCTGACCGGAGTCGGACCCTCCATAGCATCAGGCAACCAAACATGTAGGGGAAACTGGGCTGATTTACCCACAGCACCGGCAAAAATACCAATGGCTACCCAGGTCAAAGTAGTCCCTGTTAGAGTGCCAGCTATAGCCAAGCCATGCAGCTCCCCGATGTCAAAAGTGCCCGTCTTATAAAACAGGAATAAAATAGCGGCTAGAAAACCAAAGTCACCAAGGCGAGTGACAATAAAAGCCTTTTTAGCTGCATCGGCGGCTGCTGGACGATGAAACCAGAAACCGATGAGAAGATAAGAGCACAAGCCAACGCCTTCCCAAAAAAGATACAGGAAAACCAGATTATCAGCCATAACCAAGCCCAGCATACAGGCGGTGAATAGAGACATGAAGGCATAATAACGATGATACCCTGGGTCACCATGCATATAGCCCTGAGAATAAATTTGGACCGTCAGACTGACTATAGTAACCACTATCAACATTACCGCCGTCAGCGCATCAACCATCAGCCCAATATGAATACTGAGGTCACCAATCAACAACCACTGGATATCAGGTATCTCCAGCTTATGTCCTGGGGCACTGAGCACTTCTACAAGTAACCAGAAGGAAAGGGCGCAGGCAGCACCGATAGCACCAATAGTGACATAGCCACCAAGCTTGGGACGATAATTGAGGAAAGGTCTAAGGATAAAAGAAATGATAATAAAGGAAAACAGAGGTAAAAGAAAGACAATCCAGGGAATATGATAAGTCATCAGAGCTTCCTCAAGACCTCCTCGATGACATGAGCTTTCTCCTGAGATACAAAAATACGGTAGCTAGCTAATTCACTGACGCCAGGCTTATCAGGGTCAGGCAGAATCCGAGTTGGTATTCCCTCGCCCTCAAAGAACTCCTTCCACATCTCAGCTATCATCAAATTAGGCGCACTTTTGACCTGAACCCACATATTCTAGCTCGCTACCATTTCATTAGGTCGAACTTCTCTACATCAACCGATTCGCGGCTGCGATAAATAGCAATGATTATAGCTATGCCCACGGCAGCCTCAGCCGCAGCTACAACCATAACAAAGATAGCAAAAATCTGCCCGGTAAGAAGAACCGGCACGACGTAACGGGAAAAAGCAACCAATGCAATATTCACCGCATTGAGCATGATTTCAATACACATCAAAATGACCACAGCGTTGCGCTTGGCCAAAGCACCATACAATCCAATAGAGAAAAGCACCGCTGACAATATAAGGTAATGTTCTAGTCCAACTGACACTTCTATTTCTCCCTTATTAGCACGATAGCACCTAGTACTGCTGCCAAAAGCAGCACCGCAGCGATTTCAACAGGAAGTAGAAATCCACCATCGCCAAACAGACCAGCACCTATAGCTGTTGTCGTTGGCTCCTGAGGTGGCACATCGCTTATATGCCATTTAGTACTCATTGCAGTAAACATAAGCATCCCCAAAAGCAACAAGCCCACTACTAAGGCGGGGATACGTAGCCTTCCTGAAGGGCTCCCACGCCAAACCTCGCGAGTAAGCATAATAGCCACAATAATCAATATAGAGATAGCCCCCACATAGATAAGCACCTGCACGACAGCCAGAAAGTCAGCATGAAGGGTTATATAAATTCCAGCTATAGTGAAGAAAAGGAAAACTAGACAAAGAGCTGCCCGAAATACATCACGAAGGAAAACAACAGCTAAAGCTGCGCCTACTGTCACCGCAGCCAATATCCAGAAGACGATATCAAACACCTCGACCTCTCTTCTTACTTAGCGGCAGTCTACTCAACTTCTGTCCACCTTCCTCCCTGTCCCAATCAACAAGCAAACTCTGTCTAGGTAGAGTTGGCTCAATTTTAGGCCGGGCATAGCCGCTGGGCCGCCTAATATCAGATAGCTGAAGTTCTTCCTTGCTCAACACAAGCTGTCTCCGGCGGTACTGCGCTCGCTCATAGCTAATCCCCATAGCAAGAGCCTCATATGGGCAGGACTCGACACATAAGCCACAGAACATACAACGCCCCGTATCTACTTCAAACTTATCAACTACATACTTATCCTCGTCACCTATGTGAGTAACAATTTCAATATTGCCCTGAGGGCAACTCTTGGCACAAGTAGCACAGCCAGTACATCTATCAGGAAACCAAACCAGCTCGTTGCCTCGTATACGCCGTGAAACGACTAACCTTTCCTCAGGATACTGCACAGTAATCGGATGACGGAAAAGATGTTTGAAGGTTACTACCATCCCTTTAGCAACACCGACTCCATATCTTTCAAACCTCAACCCTGCCACCCCCTAGCGCGAATAATCTTGACCATAACAGGGTCAGAATACTAGCGAAAGCGAAGTTCACCACTACCATTATCCAAGGCAGAGCTTCCGGCAGCCATAGTGCCTCGGCAGCAACGATAAACAGGTTAATTACTGCCATAGGCAGCAGACACTTCCAGGCAAAAGCCATTAACTGGTCTACACGCAGCCGCGGAAGAGTACTACGCATCCACACAATAACAGAAAACACAGCCACGATTTTAATCAGAAACCATATGATTGGCGGCAACAATGGGCCTTGCCAGCCACCAAGGAAAAGAGTAGCGATAATGCACGAATAAGCCAGAGCATGGCCATACTCACCAAGATAAAACATAGCAAATTTCATCCCCGAATATTCAATGTGATAGCCAGCAACGATTTCAGAGTCAGCCTCAAGAAGGTCAAATGGACATCGGTTCATCTCAGCAACCGTGCCCAAGAAAAAGATAACGAAACCCAGAGGTTGAAGTATAATGAAAGGGATATTCTGGGACTCTACAATCTGGCTCATTGACAGTGAGCCGACCATCAATACCACACCGATAATGGACAGAACCACGGGCAACTCATAGCTCACCATCTGGGCTATTGTCCGCAAAGCCGCTATCAAAGCGTATTTATTATTAGACGCCCAACCCGCCATATATATGCCCACTGCAGATACCGAGCTAATCGCCACCACATAAACTATGCCTACATTCAGGTCACTGAAGATAGCACCTTTGTCAAAAGGCACCACAGCAAAAATCAGCAATATCGGTACAAAGACAACCACCGGAGCTAGCCAGTGAACCAGTTTATCACCCTTGGCCGGTACGATATCTTCCTTCAATAATACTTTAAGCGCAGTGGCAATCGGTTGGAAAATCCCCTCTGGCCCGAGTCGGTTGGGACCTAGACGAATTTGAAATCGGCCCAGTAGACGACGCTCATACCAGATAAAAACTATCACCGTAAGTAAGACAAAGGCAAGGACAACCACTATGCCCACTATGGCTGGGGTAATATAAGCTGCCCACTCAGGCCAGATAGTAGCTAACCATAACTGAAATTGTTCCAGAAGCGTCATTACCGGTCTATCTCCCCCAAACAAACATCTATGCTGCCAAACGTGATTACCAAGTCAGCCACTTTCCAGCCGATGACCATCTCCTTCAACGCGGTTAAATTAATCAAGGTTGGTGGGCGAATATGGAAACGGTAAGGAGCAATAGAATTATCACTAACCAGATAAAAGCCAAGCTCACCTTTAGGTGCCTCTATATGCCCATAGACCTCACCGACCGGTGGGCGCAATAACTGGAACACCTTGGCACAAACTTCCCCCTCAGGCAATTGTGCCACCGCCTGCTCTAAGATACGAACGCTCTGCCGCATCTCCTGAATCCTCACCCAGTAGCGGTCATAGCAATCACCGACACTGCCCACTGGTATATCAAAGTCAAAACGGTCATAAATGGAATAAGGGTCAGCTCGACGAATATCCCACTTTACACCGCTGGCTCGAAGCACCGGCCCACTGGCCGCGGTGTTTATCGCCAAATCTTCTGGCAAAACGCCAACACCTTTAGTTCGAGTCAACACAATTTCGTTCTCAGCCAGAAGTTGGTCATACTCATCGATGAATTTTGGCATCTCAGCCACAAACCTTTTCAAAGCCGGCAAAAACTCTTCAGGGATATCATGACTAACACCGCCGATGCGCATGTAATTATAGGTAAGCCGCTGACCGCAAACCATCTCAAATAGGTCCAAGAGCTTCTCCCTTTCCCGCCACATATACAAGACTGGAGTCATCATGGCCCCAAGGTCATTGAGGAAAAAGCCAACCGCCATAAGATGGCTGGAAATACGCATCATCTCAGCCATAATAATCCTTAAGTACTCAGCCCGCTCCGGAACTCCTATCCCCGCCAATTTCTCCACCGCCAGTACATAGGCAAAATTGTTTGTCATTGAAGCTAAATAGTCCAATCTATCAGTAAATGGGATGTTCTGCGTGTAGGTTCGCCCCTCAGCCAGTTTCTCGATCCCACGGTGCAGATAACCGATCACGGGCTCCACATCAACAACCACTTCCCCATCAAGGGTAACCCTCATACGAAAGACACCATGAGTTGATGGATGCTGAGGACCCATATTGAGAATAAAGGGCTCAGTCTTAATTGACATTCTACAGATAATCCCTCCGCAATGGGTGTCCGACGAATCCTTCCCAGAGCAATAAACGCTTCAGATTATGGTGACCTTCAAAGGTAATACCCATAAGGTCGTAGACTTCTCGCTCCTGAAAATCAGCAGTGCGCCATATTTTGACTACCGAAGGCACTATAGGCCTATCCCGTTCATAGCACCTGGTCTTCAAAATCAGACTGTGATTATGCTTCAAAGAGGTTAAATGATAGATAACCTCAAAATAATCGATATAGTCAACAGCGGTAAGATTGTTAAGATAATCGAAATCAAGTCCCGAGGTATTTTTGAGAAACTCTGCTACCTGATAAAGAGACTTGCTGGTGACAACAACAGTCACTTTGTTAGCAGCAGCAACAGAATCGGGAAACACCTCGGTTATTTTCTTCGCTACTTCCTCGCCATTCAAGGCTACGGTCACCTTTATCTGCCTCCAACTCGACCTATATCCTTAAGAGAAGAGACTTTCTGGCCCAACTCTGCCTTTCTATCAGCTAATGCCTTCTGTACGCTTTGCTTATAGATTTTTTCATGTATCTTTCTTATACCGTGAATCAACCCCTCAGGCCGAGGCGGACATCCAGGTACATAGACATCGACAGGGATTATACGATTGATCCCTGGCACAACGCTATAGGATTCCCTAAATGTGCCACCACTAATGGCGCAAGCACCCATAGCTATCACCCATTTAGGCTCGGCCATCTGTTCATAGATTAATTTCACTGCTGGTGCCATCTTCCAGGTCAATGTTCCAGCGACAATCATCAGGTCAGCCTGGCGCGGTGACCAGCGAAAAATATCCATACCAAAGCGAGCGATATCAAAACGCGAAGTTGCAGTACCAATCATCTCAAAAGCACAGCAGGCCAACCCAAACATGAGCGGAAATATTGACCGCGACCGTGCCCAATCAAGCACATAATCTACTGTTGTCAGAAGAACATTGCGCCTAATCTCTTCATCGAGCCAGCTATCAGGGTCAGAAATTGGCTGCTGGGAGGCTTCTCTTAGCGAATTAATTCTTAAGGCTTCAGCAATATCGATTTCATTCGAAGACGGAACTTCGTACTTCTCTATTTCCACTCCAAGGCTCCCTTTCGCCAGGCATAAATATATCCCACCACAAGGATTGCAAAGAAAACAGCTACAGAGATGAGGCCAAGCAAGCCTAGCTCTTTGAGATTAACCGCCCAAGGATATAAGAAAACGGTCAACACATCAAGGGCAACAAAGATGATAGCATAAAGGTAGTATCGGAAATTGAACTGAACCCAGGTCTTGCCAATAGTTTCCATCCCACACTCATAAGTAGAAGTCTTATCTGGATTGCTTTTTCTAGGAATGATGCCAAGGAAGCTGAGAGATAGAGCCAGAAGCGGCATACTAACTGTGAACAAGATAGCTACGATAAGAAGTAATCCAATATAACCATAATCAGCTAGCAAGCGCTAAGCTCCTCAGTTCAAAAATACCAACGAAGTATACCACGCTTCTAGGTCGAAAACAAGCTTGACTAAACAATAAGTCAAGGTATAATAATGCTGATAACATACTATCGGCAATGCGGATTACAGGTGGCATAGCCAAGGGACAGCAGTTGAAACTACCCAAGAATTGCTTAGTTCGCCCAACAACAGACAGGGTAAGAGAGGCCATTTTTTCCATATTGTCATCCCTTGCCAGCGATTGGTCTCGAGGGCTCGATTTATATGCTGGTAGCGGTGCTTTGGGCATTGAAGCTTTGAGCCGCAGTACAGAATGGGTCGATTTTGTTGACCAAGAACCCCGATGTTGTGCTATTATTAAGCAAAATTTGGAGAAGGTCGGGCTTTCACAAAGGGCCCATATCTACTGTTGCAGTGTGGCTAAAGCTCTTACCTTCCTTAACAATGAATACGATATCATATTTATGGACCCGCCTTATTCAGACTCAACAATAAATAATC
The DNA here is from genome assembly GCA_011170325.1 of Dehalococcoidia bacterium. GTDB lineage: Bacteria > Chloroflexota > Dehalococcoidia > GIF9 > UBA5629 > W265. The sequence continues at coordinate 20,566 of DUEX01000019.1, forward strand.
TGGTAACACAGCTAGCCAACTCTAAACTAATAGGTGCCAAGTCTCTAATTGTAATTTCCCACGCTTCCCGCTCTCCGCTAGGTCACAGTTACGACGAGCTATCTTTAGTTAAAGAGCGGCGATACGGTGATACCTGTATTTCAATATACCAAAAGGAGGTTAAACCTTGACCATCGCCATTTATCCCGGTAGCTTTGACCCGATAACTCACGGACACCTCGACATCATTAAACGGGCTTCGTCACTATTTGATAAGTTGATCATTGGTATTTACGACAGACCTGAGAAGTCACTCCTTTTCCACACCCAAGAAAGAGTGGAAATGGCTCGCCAAGCAGTAGCCCATCTGGGCAATGTCCAAGCTCAGTCCTACTCCGGACTTACCGTCAATTTCGCTAAAAAGGTGGGGGCACAAGTTATGGTGCGGGGGCTAAGAATGAGTTCCGATTTTGAACGGGAGTTTGAGATGGAAATGATGAACAAAAAACTAGCACCTGACCTTGATCTAGTTTGCTTTATGGCAAGCTTACAATACCAATTCCTCAGTTCGAGCCTGCTCAAGGAAGTAGCCCAATTAGGAGGTTGCCTCGAGGATATGGTGCCTGACCATGTTGCTACCGCTTTGAGAGATAAATTCGCCCAAAAGACTCATAAGGTATCATAAAAAGGGGGTGTTGCACTGAGACCAAAATAGGAATACTAGAAACAAAACTAGCTATACAAACAAAAAGAGTAAGGAGGTTAAATAAAAAATGGCTTACAAAATCACCGATGAATGTATTAGCTGTGGCGCCTGTGAGCCAGAATGCAAGAATGAGGCTATTAAAGAAGGTGAGACAATCTACGTCATCGAACCTGACAAGTGCACTGAATGCGTTGGCTGGTTTGAAACATCCAAGTGCGCTGAGGTATGCCCGGTAGATTGTTGTATTCCCGACCCCGACCACAAAGAAAGCCGTCAACAGCTTTTAGAAAAATGGCAAAAACTCCATCCTGGTGAAACTCCGGCTACTACCTAATCAAGGAACAAAAGTATAGATTAGCTGAAGAGCTAAGATAGCAATCAATGGGCTGAGGTCTAGCATCCCTGCTCGAGGTATAAGGCGACGTATTGGAGCAAGGGTAGGTTCAGTAATTTGATTTAAGACAATTATCACTGGATTATAAGGCTTGATAGGAAACCATGACAGGATAGCCCTGAGTACTATAGCAAAGGTTAATACTTCACAAGCAATCTTAATAAACAGAAAAAAGATAGTCATTCCTATTTGGCTCCCAAATTTTTAGCCTTATTATAGGCAGCAATAACAGCCTGGAGGAGGAGGGAACGCAATCCACCTCTCTCTAGCTGTAATAGCCCCTCGGTGGTGGTCCCTGCCGGCGAAGTCACCATATTCCTTAGCTCAGCCGGGTGTTTAGCCATCACTTTAACAGCTCGGGCAGAACCTAGCGTTGTCTCTATTACCAGTTTTTCAGCTATATCGCGAGGCAGACCAATGTGCACACCAGCATCAACAAGCGACTCGATAACAAGGAAAATGTAAGCCGGACCACTGCCACTCAAAGCAGTTGCCATATCTATATATTTCTCACTACTGACATAGATTTCCTCACCCAGAGCAGCTAAAATAGACCGCGCCAGCTCCCTCTGATGCTGGCTCACATCAGCGGTAGCCATCCATACTGTCATACCCTCGCCAATCCGCGCCGGCATATTGGGCATCGCTCGAACTAGACAAGAATGGTCTAGCCCCCGGCATAAGCTGTCTAAACTAGCACCAGCCACTATGGATAACACCAACTGCTGGAGCGATAGCCCTTTCACCTCACTCAGCACTTTGCTCAAGTCTTGTGGCTTTATCGCTAAAACAACTGCTTCAGCACCATCCACCGCCTCACGGTTATTAGCTGTGGCCTTAACACCATATCCCTTACTCAGGGCATGACGCCGCGATTGGCTGACATCACTGACCGTAATGTCACCAGGCATAGCTACCTTTTTAGCTAACAGGCTCTTAATCATAGCTTCCCCCATGATTCCACCGCCGATAAAACCTACTTTCATCATCGCCTCCTATTGCCAAAAATAGCTCGACCTATCCTTAGTATGGTTGCCCCTTCTTCAATCGCTACCTCAAAGTCGTCGGTCATCCCCATGGAAAGATGCTCCAACCCTAAAGAATATTGTAGCTCCCGCAACTTCCGGAAAACAGGACGAACTTCCTCAGGATTAGCCGCTAACGGGGCAATCGTCATTAGCCCATTTAACTCCAAATTAGGTAACCGCCTTACCTCCTCAACTGCCTCGACAACCTCCTCCACAGCAAAACCGCTCTTTGTTGCCTCACCGGAAACATTAACCTCAAGCAAAACAGGCAAGGTTCCCTGAGCTCGACGATTTAGAATCCCAGCTAGCCTTGTAGAATCAACACTGTGGATTATGTCAAAAAGCTCCACAGCCGCCTTGGCTTTATTGCTCTGAAGATGCCCAACCATATGCCAGGTAACATCAGCCTTAAGGTCTGGAAGCTGCCCTATCTTCCTCTCCGCCTCCTGAACCCGATTCTCGCCAAAATCTCTTACCCCACAGTCAAAAGCAGCCTTCACTGCCGAAGCTGGAAAACCCTTAGCCACTGCCACCATGGTTATGTCACTCGGCAACCTGTGGCTTCGCTCACAAGCCTGAGTAATACGCCTTTGTAGCTCTTGAATATTTGCCTCTATATCCATCCCACCCCACCTATTCTAACATGACCAAGAATCGCTTTCCGATGTCACCTTTGCACCTTAACAATATTATACTTCGGTATAATACCGTATCAGAATATAGAGGAACTGAAGCCCGGCCATGAGAGTGGCAAGCGTAACCAAATCATCCAATCTTATCATACTGAAGGTTAACTGGTGATACCGCACATCCTACGACTGCCGCTGCGAATTTGGCCTCACCACCCTACCCCACCACTATGTTCACCAGTCTCCGCGGAACGTAGAGAATCCTACCAATCTCCTTATCCCCAACATAAGCCTTTACCCGCTCTCGACTCAACGCCAGCTCCTTAGCCTCAGCTTCAGTAATAGACACTGGCACAGTGACTTTATCCCTTAATTTGCCATTCACCTGCACAACCAGCGTAACCTCTTCTTCTTTAGTCAACTCCTCGTCCCACTTAGGCCAAGACTGATTATGAATGCTGTAGGGATGACCAACCCTTGCCCACAATTCTTCAGCAAGGTGCGGTGCCGTCGGCGCCAGAAGGAGTAATAAATTAGTGATAGCCTCCCGCCACGCCAATACAGAAACCACGCCCTCCTCCCATAGCCAACCAAGATAGTTAGTGAATTCCATAAGAGCTGCCAGCATAGTGTTGAAACGGAATCGCTCCATGTCTCCGGTCACTTTTCTAATAGTCTTATGAGTGACGCGGCTCAGCTCTCTTTCCACTTTAGGGTCAATTTCCTTGCTGGAATAGTCAGCCATCACTAAATTCCAAACTCGGTTCAGCCAGCGGCTCATACCTACAATGCCACTGTCGCTCCACTCCCCCCCCTGCTCCCAGGGTCCGATGAACATAATATAAGCACGCACAGCATCAGCCCCCAGTTCAGCCACATATTCATCAGGTGTGACCACATTGCCTTTAGATTTGCTCATCTTTTCGCCTCGGTAGACAATCGTCCCCTGGTTAAACAGACGAACAAAGGGCTCATCGAAATCAACCAAGCCCATATCCCTAATTGCCTTGACGAAGAAGCGGGCGTAGAGAAGGTGCATGGTCGCATGTTCAGCACCACCGGTATATAAATCTACCGGCATCCAGTATTTCAACTTGCCATCATCAAAAGCATTATTATCAACTTCGGGACTGGTATAACGCAGAAAATACCACGAGGAACACATAAAAGTGTCCATAGTATCGGTTTCCCGTCGGGCTGGAGAGGAGCACTGTGGGCAGGTGGTATTAACAAAAGACTCACAGTATTTTAACGGAGACTCACCGGTAGGCTTGAACTCAGCATCGGGAGGTAGCAAGACTGGCAAATCTTTCTCCGGCACAGGCACGATACCACATTTGTCGCAATATACAATCGGAATAGGCGCTCCCCAGTAGCGCTGCCGAGAGATAAGCCAATCACGAAGCCGGTAAGTAATAGCCCGCTTTCCCCATCCCTTGGCTTGCAGATAGTCACAAACAGCTTCGACTCCTTGCTCGCTGGAAAGACCATCGAACTGTCCCGAATTCACCATAGTTCCAGATTCAGTATAAGCAGACTCCAGCTCTTCACCTGCCCAGTCTGGAGGAGCAATAACCACCCGGATAGGCAATTCAAACTTCTTGGCAAATTCAAAGTCACGCTGGTCATGGGCTGGGACTCCCATCACCGCCCCGGTCCCGTAGCCAGGCAACACATAATCAGCAATCCAGATAGGCACCAGCTCCCCATTCAGTTTGTTAATTACATAGCTCCCCAGAAAAACACCACCCTTTTCCTTCTCCACAGCTGTTCTTTCAAATTCAGTCTGCCTCTGCGTTTGAAAAATATACTCTTCTACCTCAGCCTTATGCTCCGGTGTAGTCAACTGAGGCACCAAAGGATGCTCTGGAGCCAGGACAAAGAAGGTTACCCCGAAGATAGTATCGGCACGGGTAGTAAATACCCTCATCTCCTTGGCATCTACGCCCTTATGTTCCAGACCGAAGGCAATTTCTGCCCCAGTGCTTTTGCCAATCCAGTTCTTTTGCATTATCTCTATCCGCTCTGGCCAATCTATGCGGCTATGGTCAAGAAGTTCATCAGCATACTTAGTGATTCTGAAAAACCACTGCTCGAGGTCTCTCTTGGTCACTGCTGCGCCGCAGCGCTCGCAAAAGCCTTCGCCAATCACCTGTTCATTAGCCAGCACCGTCTGACATCGGGGGCACCAGTTAACCGGCGCCTCACCCCGGTAAGCCAGACCAGCCTGATAAAGCTTCAAGAAAAACCACTGCGTCCATTTGTAATATTCAGGAAGACAGCTAATCACCTCTCGATTCCAATCATATATAGCCCCTATACTCTTGAGCTGGCGGCGCATATTCTCTATATTTTCCATCGTCCAGATGTAAGGATGGATGCCATGACTGATGGCTGTATTCTCCGCTGGTAGCCCAAAAGCATCAAAACCCATAGGATGAAGCACATTATAGCCCTGCATCCGCTTAAACCTGGCATGGACATCCGAAGGCGCCATGGCATACCAGTGCCCAATGTGAAGGTCTCCTGAAGTATACGGGAACATAGTCAGGGCATAAAACTTAGGGCGACTGTCATCCTCTCTAACTTCATAAATATGGTCAGCCGCCCACTTCTCCCGCCACTTCTTTTCGATTTCCTGAGGATTATATCTAAGAGAGGATTTCACAATAGACTGATTTTATCCCGTCGGGGCTAGCCAGTCAACCTTATCCGCTTGCTGAAATTATGCTTTACTATATTGGTAAATGCAGCCAACTAAATACGCCTATCATCTTTAGCCCCATATAGAACATTACAGCGACAAATATCCACCTGAGCTGTTTTGCCGGGAGCTTATGTGCAGTTATGACACCCACTTGCGCCATGCCCACACTCGTAACCGCCAGCAAGAACCAGGACGGTAGATTAACATAGCCAATAGAGTAAGGCGGTAGCCCTGATATCCCTAAGCCATTCACGATGTATCCGGCAACACCACCGATGCTAGTGAAGATCATCATTGCCGTTGATGTCGCCACAGCGTTATGCATTTTGAACTTTAGTGCCAGTGCCATTATTGGAACCATTAACACGCCGCCTCCAATGCCGATGATACCAGTGACAATACCTATGGGAATACCCCAGGCAACCCACAGCCAGACACTATCCTTGGGCTCCTCTTCAACCCTTGGCGGTCTAGCAGTCAGCATCCTTATACCCCCAGCCAGAATAACAGCTCCAAAAGCAACCTTTAATGCCTCCCCGGGCAGATATGATGCTATAGTAGCCCCTCCAAATGCCCCCACCATCCCACAAATGCCTAAAACGATGCCTGCTTTCCACCAAACTGCCTTCTTCCTACTGTGCCCCCAAGCGCCGCTCGCCGCCGTGGGCAAAACAACTAATAGATTCGTTCCGAAAGCTACCTTTATGGCCACATCCGGGGGAATTCCCATAGCGGTGTATACCCAATACTGAACTGGAATCATGATAAAGCAACCACCCACTCCCAGAAGCCCACTGGCAAAACCGACACCTATTCCTGTAGCCAATAAGGCAATAATATAACTCGTCGCCATCTTGGCGCTCCTCCTATTTGCGCTTATCTATTTGGAAAAAGATACAATCGCCAAACTTACCCATGTCTTGCCCTCAGCCAAACTCACACGACATGCCAGCAGGCTCTACTTATTATGCCACACCTGCTCCGATGTTGATAGCATTGCCATATAGCTACGAAAATATCATACAGCGATGTATAATAGAAACAAAGGGAAAACTTCGCTAGGAGGTGCAAGCATGAAGGAGATAACAAAATTAATGGCGCATCCGTTCGTTATGTGGTACTTCGGTATTCTTGGAGACGCTTTGGCAATTGTTGGTATCGTTACCGCAGCCATGGAAGTAAAAATCGCAGGTTTCACGCCTATATTATGGTTCTTATTAGCTATTGCCTGTTACTTAGGCATGGTCTGGGCTGTTACACTACGCATACTGACTCACCTTGAAAGCCGAACAGAAAGCTAGCAGGACTAAAGCCAAACAGATTAGGAAACATGCACAGGCAAAGATTTGAAGCCCTTGTAATCAAAGCCATCGAGGAACTGCCACCAGAGTTTCAAAACAAACTGGAGAACGTGGATGTGGTAGTGGAAGACTGGCCCAGTCCGAGGCAACTCAGCCAATTGGGACTCAAGCATAATACTCAACTGTTAGGTCTTTACGAAGGGGTACCTCAAACTAGGCGAGGTAGAGGCTACAACCTGGTTCTGCCAGACAAGATAACCATCTTCCAGAAGCCCATTGAGGCAAAATGCCGCTCCGACAGAAGAATCGAAAATGAGATAGGCAAAGTAGTACGTCATGAGATAGCCCACCACTTCGGCATTGGCGACGAGACCTTGCACAGGATAGAACGCCATAATCGTACGTGGTAATTAATATTCGTTGTTCCACAAGTCTGGTCAGTCAAATACTGCAGTGACGAAGGCTAATCAAGGCAATGGAGATAAGAATAGGCTATAATGGCATTGTCATTGTAAGGGCTTTCTGCGATTTCTTGTAGTGGAGTAAAAAGCTAACTAACTCATGGT
>DUEX01000002.1 GCA_011170325.1 Dehalococcoidia bacterium
GGTTATAACAAGCAGCGCGCCCTGCTCCCTGTCCCCGATCAATAAATAAAAGGGCTGCCAAGCATAGATGCCTAGCAGCCTTAATTAAACGCTTATCTGGTAAAGTAAACTCTGCCTATATTTGTTGTTAACTCCAGCCTCATCTCACGCCCCAACAAGACAAAGCCACCGAAACGACTGGTTACTCAGTAGTATAGTCAGAGGTAACCTGACTGTCAAGTGAATAAAACTCAAGAATCTGTCAACAATTTGCAAGTTTATCACGGCTTTTGTCATAACCTAACTCATGCAACATCTACTTAGTCCTCACCTCTCGGCTTTCCTGGCACTCTCTGCACAGCCCGCGAAACTCAAGCCGGTGGTAGAAAATCTTAAAACCTGTTTTCTGGGCTACTCTGTCATCCGTCTCTTTGTTTACTGGCTCGTCCACATCAAAGACCCGACCACATCTCTCACATCTGAAATGGTAGTGATTATCTGGGTTGCCATCGAATCTACTAAAAGTGCCACTAAAATCCATCTCCGAAATCTCACCACTTTGCCATAATAACTTAAGGTTACGATAAACTGTCCCCAGACTAATATTCGGTATCTCTTTCCTTACATCGCTGTATATCCAATCAGCCGTAGGGTGAGAGGTCGTACTTTTCAGGACTCTAAGAATAGCTTCTTTTTGTCTAGTTCTCTTAGGCATTTATTAGTAATAGTTATCGTTACTTGTATTATAAACCTTCGTTTCGTTTTGTCAAGAGGTAAATGGGAGGTCGTCTAATGACGGTGAATCTTCAGCCTGAACTAAGCCAAGAGTCTATAAGAGGAAAAGGTTGAAGTTATTCGGGCTTAACAGGGATTGGCTTGCCTTCGCTCTCAGCACCAGTTTCCTGCTGAACCTTTCCACAGCTCTTTTTCGCCATCTCAATAGCTCGCTGCAAGGCTGGTTTGGCTTGCTCTGGCGCATCCTCCAGAGCATCTTCCAGCACAGCTAGGTTCTTAGAAGCTCTCCCCTTCACAAATTCTTTTAACCGTTCAGCTTCTTTAGTTTCCTCCGGCTCAGGAGTTGCCGAAAGCTCAGGTGTTGTAGCTGCCTCCTTCGGAAGAGCACTGAACCGTGTAGCTTCAGCTTCCTCCACCCTCTTGATTGCATAGTCGGCTTTCTCCAAGTGTTTAGTCAGCTTCTCTGTTACAATGGCAACTTGCTCAGTCTTTCCCTGTCTAGCCATTGCTGCGATTTCCATCGCCCTGTTTTCAGCCAACTGAGTATGAAGCCTAACTTCGCCTGCATCAGAAAAAGTGAATGCTAACCTTACCTGCTCTGTAGTCAGTTTCACTGGATAAAGAGGTTCATCAGGTAAAGCATTTGAGGAAGCAGCCACTGTGCCAGCACCGGCAAGTAGGATAACAAGGACTGCAGTTAAAGCTAACGCCCAGCCTTGCTGCCAGGCTAAAAGACCGGCCCTCTTTGGCTGCCTTTGTTGCTTAGCATAAAGCTGTGCTCCTTCGAGCCGAGCTCGAGCCCAGGCTTTGAATTCAGGACGAGGCTGAAGAGATGAAGAGCTCCTCCTAACACCAAGAGCGGTTCTAAGCAGCGGCTCAAGCTCAGCCGCCTCTTCAGGGTGGCAGCTAAGGCAACTCTCAATGCTTTCGCCTCGAAGCATCCGCTCAAGGCATTCGTTAAAGATATTTTCTAACTTCTTAGCCATTCCATTTCCCAAAAAGGATTTTCCTCAATGACATTGTGGCATTATACTGCAAAGCCTTCACTGTCCCTTCACTTTTGCCTAAGGCTTTGGCGACCTCAGCAATAGGCAGTCCGGCAATAAAACGAAGGGAGATCACCTCCTGCTGAGCTAAAGGTAAGTTCTTTAAAGCCACGGTTAACTCTTCAATCTCAAGCTTCTGCTCAGTCATGACTACCGGATCTCCGTCACCAACTGCAGTTGCTTCGTCTAAAGTTGTTCTTTTTTCCTTTGCTTGCTTCCTCAAATAGTCAATCACTTGATTATGGGCAATACGAAATAACCAAGAGGCAAATGGCACACCCCGCCATTTGTAAGAGCCGAGTGCCTCCAAGGCCTTAATAAATACCTCCTGAGTTAAATCTTCCGCCTCAGCTTGACCATTTACCCTGAAATAAATATAGCGATATATCTTATCAAAGTGCTCATCGTAAAGCTGAGTAAAAGCTATTTGATTACCATCTATCGCCTGACGGACTAAAGTTTCTTCACTCGACACCAGATGACCTCTTCTTATCTGGTGTCTATTATATTAAAAACGAACTAGGAAGGAAAAAGGTTTATATGAGGCTAAGCTTATGTGAGACGTCCCAATACAATTGCCCTCATTGCGGTACTATCGTTGCCCCAACGTCCAGATTTTGACCAAATTATAGTATAGTACGTGGTTAAACTGAGGAGTACAACAAGATGGCATGGGTCACATTGTTTTGGCGAGCGGCTAAGAATGTATTCTCAGTAAATGAGACAAGTTGGACTGTTGTGCAGGCTTCTCACACCGGCTGTATTTTCCGCCTCCCCCGACTGGGAACACTTTCGCATAAGGTCTGAGGCGTTCACACCACCCAAACCTCGCTTATTCCTCGGTTACAACTGCTGGCTCTCTCTCGCGAAGCCAGAGGGCTCCCCCTATTACCAGCAGTGCCCACGCAGCGATGAGCAGTTCTGTCTGAACGACCGACGAAAGAAGCCTCGACATCAAAAGAGCGCTATAGTGCAGGAAAGCGTGCAAGAAAGAGGCTAGAAGGTAAAACTGCCATCCCCAACCTCTAGCCAGACCCCAGCCGGCTAGGGCACAAGAAGCGGTGTGATAGCCCACAACAAATAATCTCTCCCAGAACCCACCTAAGGCTACAATTCCGCTGGTCTGCACGCTTTCCCAGCTCCAGCCAGAGGCAAAGATAAAGTTGTGTACCCACTGCGCCTCAAAAATGCCAAATCCTACGCCGGATACTGCACCAATAAGTAGCCCCATTTTAGGGTCAATATTCCTGCCTCTACGCCACCACCAGACAACCACTGGCACGAACTTGGACCCTTCCTGAACCAGCCCACCGACTAGTATAGCTGGTATTCCAGCAAGCAGCAGCCAGCGTGAGAGAACTTCTTGGCTCCACAAGTGATTCAATGCTTGCCCCGTCCAAGTTTGGAGGGGAATTTGAATGAAGGCGATACCAACCAGGGTCAGGATGGAACTGGCAGCAAGAACCACCCAGAGCCATGGCTTCTCAAACAGCGGCGGCCTGTAACAGGCGAGCCAAACTGCACCAAAAACTACTGCCAGACCAATCCCCAAGATACTAGGGTTAGCGAACCAAGAAAGGAAGAAGCCAATCACTTGTTCCAGCATAAACGCTCCCTCAATCGGTAGAGATGCATCTCAAGTGTCAAGACGATTTGTCATCAACATTATACCATATCTGTCTTGTGGCGAGACTTCGATAAGCGAGTAGATGCGTCACGAACCCATCCGTCTGGAATGTAGCTACAATTTTGAAGAGGATAAGAATGTCATCAAGCTTGATTTGGAAACCAGTCAAATCGCCCGATTGAGTTGATAAAAACCGACCTCGGCACTATAATTCGGGCGGGACGCGGGGATTCAACCGAAAACGGTTCAAGCAGCACAGCATGTCAGCCCACGAGCATTCTTAGTGAGAGCACTAACATAGTCAAATCAGCAAAAAGGAGGTGGCGGAATGATTGTTGATTGCCATGTGCACACGTGGAGGTATCCTGAGCATTTCGTCAAAAAAGACGTTATGCTGAGAAGCCAGCCGGCGAGGAGAAAGAACTGGTCTGACGAACAATTTAAGCAAATGTTTGATATCCCGATCGAGAATTACCTTAAAGCAGCAGAGGGAGTCATTGACAAGGCAATTCTAGTGGGGTTTGCCGCTCCTGACACTGCTGGAGTGCTTGTCCCCAACGATTATGTGAGAGAGGTTGCCAACCAACATCCTGACAAGCTTGAGTGGTGTTGCTGCGTCATCCCGACAGAAGAAGGGGCTGTTGAAGAGGTTGAGCGGTGCGTTAAACTAGGAGCAATTGCCTTGGGGGAACTTGCGCCAGTTCTTGGCGGATATTATGCGAACGACAAGCGGTGTTACCCTGTATGGGAAAGGTGCCAGAACCTAGGAGTCCCAGTCATTATTCACGCTGGGTTGACTCAGCTCACACCAGCCAGAATGAAGTATGCTGACTTAAACGCTATTGATGATATCGCGATTGATTTCCCTGACTTGAAATTGGTTATTTGCCATATGGGTTACCCACAGTATGAAACTGGCTCCTTCCTGATACAAAAGCATGCCAATGTTTACGGCGGCATTGAGTGGCTTGCCAGCCTTAGCGGCCTCGACAGGCAAGCCTTGTCTAAGTATAACCCCCAGGTGGATTACGCTTACTACTTCCACCTGATTTATCCCCTAATTTACCACTTAAGCCAGACCTTTGGTGAGCCCGACAAGCTCATATTTGGTACGGATTGGACAGAGAGCTCCCCAAGAAGGTCTATTGAAATATTTGAACACATAAATGACTTAACAAAGAAACTGAACCTTCCGGCGATTCCTGACCAGATCATACATAATCTGCTTCATGAGAACTGGAAGAAGGTCTTCAAATTAACGGAGAGATAGAAGGAATGTCTATCTCAACTCATAAAGTTGACCAGCTGTGGGAACAATTACTTGCCCTGATACAGGGGGGGCCTCTTCTCACCAGCAGCTCTTTGCCCCTCTTTGCCGTCATCTGTGTGGAAAGCAAGCGACATCAGCCAGCCCTCCCAGTCAATGGCACTATTAAAGTCCATCCCGAGCCCCTTATATATCAGCTCCTTGGTCATCGCATTGCTCAGAGGCGCATATCCAGCTAGTCTGCTAGCCAGATCCATGGCAGCCTCTTCTAGCTTTTTGTCAGGAACTACCTTATTCACCATCCCTATTCGTTCAGCCTCTTGAGCATCTATTGTGTCACCCGTTAGTAGGAGCTCTGCAGCCTTGCCTAAGCCTACCACCCGGGGTAGTAACCAGCAGGCCCCGAGATCCGAAGAAGGTAACCCTACCCGTGGAAACAAGAAGGCAAACCGAGCTCTCTCCGCGGCAATTCGAATGTCACAAGCAACGGCAATAACCGCTCCTGCCCCTGCAGCATATCCATTCACAGCCGCAATGGTAGGTTTCCTGAGGCTAAGCAGTCCTTTGGTAACACGCCCTGCCATGCGCTGAAAGGCAATCAATGCCCGGGAGTCCGCCTCTAGAAGCCTGCCCATGATATCGTGGACATCTCCGCCAGAACAAAATCCCCTCCCCTCCCCTGTAAGAACCAGAACTTTGACAGTGTCATCCTCTCTTAAGTCAAAAGCCATACGCCCTAACTCTTCGTAGGTCTCAAATGTAAGTGCATTTAATTGCGCGGGACGGTTCAATCTAACGGTAGCAATACCACCTTCCACAGTAAATATGAAACTCTTATATGGCCATTTTCTCACCATCTTTGCCCATCTCCTTGTTTTATAAATAGATTCTTAAGCAACTTCGGGGGCCTCCCCCATTTTTGCGCGCTTTTACTAGACCGTACACATCACCTCCTCTTTCGTAGAATCGGACCACCTCCGTGCGGCAACTAACTTCTCTAACTCAGGCAAAACAGGCTAAGCATACTCAACCTGAGCAGGACCGATGTCAGGGAAAGCACTCCTCACAAATTCCAAGAGGATGAAGGCCTTGGTTGCCCGAGAGCATGCCCTTGCTACATCTTGCCAAAAGGCCTCAACTCTCTATCATATTGGAGTGAAAGACTGCCCATAGCGGCTTCCTGCTCCAAGTCTCGTACACCACCCATTTTATAGCGGCGGTTCTTTGAATGCAAGGAGAGGGGACAAAGCTACCGAAGTAAACAACCTGCTATAAGGCGCTGAATGAGCATATTATATTGACCACCCAAGTAGTTGCGTAGTAGACTCTATTGGACAGATAACCATACCCAAGGAGGCAACCCAAATGTTAAACCTAAAGGATATGCACCAGTGGGCAGAGGAACTTGAGAGGCGGTTGCGACTGAAAACCTTCCCTTTAGCAGTGAAATTGTTGGAAAAAGAAGAACATATTCCTGAGGGGGCGATGAGACCGATAAGGGACTTAGGCTACCATTTACCGCTTTGCCAAGGCTACGCAATGTCGCGCCGGGAGGGAACAGTGGTCGCAATGTTAAAACAGGACATGTGGTGTTTCGAACCGGTTGTAGGTTACGGATTAGTAGAATCTCCACAGTATTTCCTGGAGGGGTGCAACCGTTTCCCACAGGATGTCAAGACCTTAGAAGCTGGTAGGAATTATGCGAGCGATTTTCCTCGTTTGGAAACCGGTAAGTATATAGGTGTGGCGTCAGCACCATTGACAACAGCCAATTTTGAGCCTGATTTGGTTATAATATACTGTGATTCGTCTCAGTTAAGCCTGCTGCTTTTAGGGAGAGAATATAAAGATGGTCATGATCTTAAGTGTAGCTTATCCAGCCATGCGGCTTGTGTTTATTCCGTCGTGCCAGTAATGCAGAGTGGGGAATGCAGAGTTGCTATACCGTGCCGTGGCGATCACTATATGGCAATAGCCGGAGACGACGAACTGATTTTCACCGTACCGAAGGAGAAACTGGAAGATTTGATGGTGGGGCTTAGATACCTCGAGACCACTGGTTCCAAATTACCCAGAAATTATCAAACGAGGCGCGAGCCCGAATTTCCAGAAAGTTACATGAAGATTGCCAAAATGATAGGAATGCTAGAAGATAAGTAGAAGTCAGGTTTCAGCCCGCTTGTTCTTAACCCTTATTGAGTGACGGAGGGCATAATGGACAGAGCTCAAATCCTAGGTGGGGATGACTGACTGGCTCGAATCTGAAGTCGCCCTAGCGGGTGATTCCTCTTCTAGTGGTTACTGAGTTTTTCTAGCTTTCCTTACAATCCTTTATCGATAATATAAATAATCAGGCCTGCCAGGCGGCAGCTATAGCCCCACTCATTGTCATACCAGGCTAACACCTTCACCATGTTGCCGGCGATGACCATGGTGCTCAGGGCATCGAAAATGGAACTAGCTGGATTGCCTTTAAAGTCCGTGCTCACCAGTGGCTCATCACAATACTCCAGAATCCCTTTAAGCTGACCCCGAGCAGCAGCCTGGAAGGCTTGGTTAACCTGCTCAGCAGTCACTTCATTATTCAAATCAGCTACAAAGTCACACAGGGAAACAGTGGCTACTGGTATTCTAAAAGCAACTCCGTGTAGCCTCCCCTTAAGTTCTGGGATAACCTCGGTTACGGCTCTGGCAGCCCCTGTAGTTGTCGGTACGATATTCATAGCTGCTGCCCGTGCCCGACGCAAGTCTCCGTGGAACATGTCGAGAAGTCTCTGGTCATTAGTATAGGCGTGAATAGTAGACAATAGCCCTTTGCTCAGTCCAAAGCTATCATGTAACACCTTGACCACCGGAGCGATACAGTTAGTGGTGCATGATGCATTGGAAATAACGCGATGCTTCGCTGGCTCGTACTTGTCCTCGTTTACGCCCAAAACAATGGTTATATCTTCATTCCGAGCTGGTGCTGAAATAATGATCTTCTTAGCTCCACCCTGAAAATGGGCAGCCGCCTTAGTGGCATCAGTAAAAAGCCCGGTAGACTCAATTACCACCTCTACCCCATAATCTCTCCAGGCAATCTTGCCTGGGTCACGCTCAGCCAAGACTTTCGTCTGTTTGCCATCAACAACTATAGCGTCATCTTTTGCCTCCACCTTTCCGGGATAAATACCATAAGTGCTATCATACTTGAGGAGATGGGCGTTGGTCTTAGCATCGGTAAGGTCGTTGACAACAGCTACCTCGATCTTATCACTGTAATGCTGACTTATCGCCTTAAAAGCTAGCCTGCCGATACGTCCAAAGCCGTTGATTCCGATTTTCTCTGCCATTTATGCCTCCTTCTTTGTTCTATCGCCAATTAAACCTTATTATAACTTGCCTTTACCTTAGTTCCAATCCCCCCCCTTGTATTCCACTCTGCCACGATCTCCATTCTTTTGGGCTTCGCAGCATTGACCAGGTCATCGAGTATTCGATTGGTTGCCTCTTCGTAAAATATCTCGACCATTCTGTAGCTTGTCAGGTAAAATTTGAGCGACTTCAATTCGACTATCTCCTGGTCAGGGACATATCTAATAGTAAGCGTGGCATAGTCAGGCTGCCCCGGATTGAGTGGACAAAGGCAGGTAAATTCGCTGGAGACCACTTCCTCCTCATATTCTCTATCAGGATACGGGTTGGGCATGGCTATCAAAAGCTCTTTCTGGGGATAAGCTTTATACTCAAGTTTGAGGCTTTTGACCCTGTCCTTTAACTCATCCATTGCTTTAGCCTCTAGCCCGGTAGAATTTGGTGTCATCCTTCACCACTTCTCCCACCTTGCCTTCGCTTACCAGAAGCTGAAGATGAGCTAAGGTCTCCATCACAGCCAGTCGCCTATCCCAGGCAGCCAGGCCTTGGAAACTGATAGCCTCGGCATCAGGCATCCACGGGATCTCCGTAGCTATTTGATAGGCTGTTTTCATTTCATCTTGTGTAACCTCTACCACAGCCGATTTCCTCCGTTCATGATGATAAAGTAATTCCTCAATTCTCTGTCCGAGCCCGCTAAAAGCAGGACCATGTCCGGGGAAGACAAAATTGACTTCTAGCTCCATCAAACCTTTCAGAGAATTGAGGAAATCACCCAATGGGTTTTTCCCAGATTGAGGATGGAGACCGATATGGGGAGTAATCTCAGGTAAAACATGGTCTCCGGAAAATAGGAATTTCCGTTTTGGTTCATAAAGGCAGACATGTCCTGGTGAATGCCCCGGGGTTAATAAAACCTTAAACTCAAAAGGCTCAATAGAAATCTTTTCTCCAGCCTTTAGTTTGATTTCGGGCAAAGCCGGTATTACAAACTGACGCACTGGCAACGAGGCTTCACTGAGTTGGGACAGCTCACTTTGGGGAACTCCGTTGGAACGGAGAAGGTGCAACACCTTCTTCAGCAGAACATCCAAATTCACATATCGTAAATCAAGCATACCCGCCTCGATTCCACTGAGAGCTACTTTAGCCCCAGAAAGCTCTCTAATCTTGCCAGCTAGGCCATAATGGTCAGGGTGGAGATGAGTAACTACAATTTGACTGATATCTTTAAAATCAAAGCCGCTATTCCTCAGCTCCTCTTTTAATGTGGAAAAGGCTTCTGGAGTATTCCAACCAGTATCAATCATCAGGTTACCCTTCTTGCCTTCGATTAAGTAAACATTGACATGGTCTAGCGCACCGACGGGCAAGGGAATTTTTATCTGGTGGATACCCTGAACTAACTCCATTATTTTATCCTCCTAAATTGGAAAAAGCTTCTTTGCCAGCATAACGAGCCCTAGCTCCTAGCTCCTCTTCTATCCTGAGAAGGCGATTATATTTGACCACCCTCTCGCTGCGACAAGGAGCACCGGCTTTTATCAAGCCAGCATCGACTGCTACTGCCAAGTCGGCTATAGTAGTATCTTCAGTTTCGCCCGAGCGATGGCTGATCATAGTCGTCCAGCCTGCCTGCTGTGCCCTTTTTACCGCGGCTAAAGTCTCACTGAGTGTGCCTATCTGATTTGGCTTTATAAGAATAGAGTTAGATGCCTTCTGAGCAATGCCTTGTTCCAGCCGCTTGACATTAGTAGTGTAGAGGTCGTCACCAACCAGTTGAACTTTCTTGCCTAGCCTAGAGGTCAATAGTACCCAACCAGCCCAATCATCCTCAGCCAGTCCGTCTTCAATACTGATAATAGGATAGCTCGATACCCAATTGACATAATAATCAACCATCTCATTGCTGGCAAGAGCTACACCCTCTTTAGATAAGACATACTTGCCCTCGTGGTAGAAGCTGCTTGCTGCTGGGTCCAGAGCGATGAAGCAATCATCGCCAGCTTTATATCCAGCCAAATCAATAGCTGTCAGGATTAGCTCTACTGCTTCCCTATTGGAAGCCAGCGATGGAGCAAAACCACCTTCATCACCCACATTGGTATTCAGCCCCCTATCTTTTATCGCTGTCTTAAGGGCATGATAGATTTCAGACCCCATCCGAAGTGCCTGGCTGAAGCTAGCAGCACCTGCTGGCACCACCATGAACTCCTGAAAATCAGTGGAATCTGCAGCGTGCTTCCCACCGTTAAGAATATTCATCATAGGCACCGGCAAAAGGTGACTGGCAGAGCCACCAAGATAACGGTATAAGGGGGTAGCTGAGGAATTAGCCGCAGCTTTAACAGTTGCCAAAGATACTCCCAAGATGGCATTAGCCCCAAGGTTAACTTTATCAGCAGTGCCGTCAAGCTCAAGCAACTTCTGGTCAATGATTGCTTGCTCTAAAGCTGATGTGCCAACCAGCGCTGGGGCAATCAGGTCATTAACATTGCTCACTGCTTTAAGAACCCCCAGCCCACCATACCTGCCTTTGTCTCCATCTCGGAGTTCCACAGCTTCATGCTTGCCAGTACTAGCTCCTGAAGGCACTGCTGCTATGCCAGTGGTGCCTTCAGACAGCTTTACCTCAACTTCAATGGTGGGATTGCCCCGAGAATCGAGGATTTCCCGAGCTCTAATTGCCTTGATGGATGCCACTGCTGATTCCACTGGTGAATTCAATGTCGTTTCAGCCCCTTGGCTAAAGAGACAGCCTTCTCCACCGCATCGACAGCATCCTCTGCTACGATTATGGAGCTATCTTCTTGCCCGTTTCGAGATAGTGACCAAGTATTCAATCCGATAACTGGAATGCCACTCTTCAGGGCGTAGGAAATCTCGCTCAGTGTACCATAGTCACCATCGATAGCAATTACGGCTTGAGCTGATTTAACCACAGCTATATTTCTGGCATAGCCCACTCCACTGGCTACAGAGATTTGCACATAGGGGTTAGAAGTAGCTGGGTCATCGCTAGGCAGGATGCCTACAGTCAGTCCGGACTCAATTGTAGCTCCTCGGCAGGCTGCTTCCATAATTCCGCCCAAGCCACCACAGACCAGAATAGCCCCCCGCTTAGCCAGCTCCCTGCCTACGGCCTCAGCCAGACTTGCTTCCTCAGTAGAACATTGCCCACCACCAATAACGGCGATGATTAGCCTTCTATCAGAGCCTGATTTTTTAGCGGTCATCCGCCCAACTCTACCAAACCAATTTAACAGCCATTATAACATTCGAGCCTAGATAGCAGCAAAAAGCGCGGTTTAATTAAACTTATTCATGGCTGCGGTTATTCCTTCTGTTATAGTACACTTGATAGCCTCAGCTACTGTAGCGATGGCTGGCTTAATCATCTCCTCCTCCTGGGAAGTGAAGTCGCTGAGCACATAGCCGACTATGATGTCCTCATCGGTGACTGGAGCTCCATCATCTCGGACAGGGCGTCCGATGCCTACCTTAATTCGACAGAAATCCTGGCTTCCCAGTACCGCAATTATTGAATCTATCCCCTTATGTCCCCCCGAGCTGCCACCCTGGCGGAGGCGGAGCCTACCCAGAGGCAAATCAAGGTCATCACAGATGACCAATAAATCCTGCGGGGAGGCTTTATATCGGCGCATTAGGCAACTCACTGCCTCGCCACTCTGGTTGACAAAGGTCTTGGGTTTGACCAGCAATGATTCGGTGCCAGCCACCTCGCCACCACCAACCTGAGACCGACACTGCCTTTGTTTCGCAGGGATGGAATGAAGCTTAGCCAAATAATTTATGCAGCGAAAGCCTATATTGTGACGGTTATGGGCATAAGCTTTACCTGGATTGCCCAGCCCAACAATGAGTCTCATCGGTTGATTATAAATGAGGAGCCTCTTTGGTTTTATTTATAGCTTGGTTCAGCAGTTGCAAAAACTCCGCCTCGTTAAGCGTTTTTGCCCCTAGTGCCTGAGCCCGCGCTAGCTTAGAACCAGGGTCAACACCTGCTACCAGATAAGAGGTTTTCCTAGTAACATCCGAGCCAGCTTTACCTCCTAGAGCCTTGATTTTGGCTTCAGCTTGCTGACGAGTGAAAGCTTCCAATCTGCCGGTAATAACGAACTCAAGCCCAGCTAAAGGTAACTCCATCGGTTTAACCTCTTCCGCCTCTAGCTTAACCCCGGCTTTCCTCAGCTTCTCGATAATCCTCTTATTCTCCTCCTGACGAAAGAAAGCTAGTATGCTATCGGCGATCTTAGGTCCGACGGAAGCAATATCCAGAAGTTGTTCTCGACGTGCCCGGCCTAATTCATCAAGGCTGGTAAAATGCTCAGCTAGTAACTCGGCAGTCTCCTCACCGATATGGGTAATGCCTAAAGCGAAAATAACCCGGGGCAAAGGGCGGTTCTTGCTCCCTTCAATAGACCATAAGACATTAGCCACGCTCTTCTCTGCCATTCTCTCCAAGCCAAGGAGCTGCTGTTGAGTGAGATAGTAAAGGTCGCTGACATCCTTAACCAAGCCAGCATCAAATAGAGCCTGACACAGCTTATCACCGACTCCATCTATGTCCATAGCCCCGCGGCTGACGAAGTGCTTAATCCTCCCCAGTGCCTGAGCCGGACAAGCAGCATTGGTGCAATGGTGCATGGCTTCACCTTCAGGCTTTATTACCTCAGCCCCACATACCGGACAGCGGCTGGGCATATGGAAAACCTTCTCCTCGCCAGTGCGGCGGCTGATAATCGGCTCGACTATTTCAGGTATCACCTCACCTGCCCTCTGCACGACAACCCAATCGCCGATGCGAATGTCCTTGCGGTGAATGTCCTCCTCATTATGAAGTGCTGCCTGCTTGATAGTTACCCCGCCTACTCGAACCGGTTTCAGAATGGCATAAGGGTTAAGGCTTCCCGTTCGCCCTACATTAATGCCGATATTCTCAAGGCGTGTGGTGCCCTGAATGGCCGGGAATTTATAAGCAATCGCCCATCTTGGCTCGTGTCCCACATATCCCAACTCATCCTGAAAAGCGATGGAATTGATTTTCACCACCACACCATCGGCGTCATAAGGTAATTGCTCTCGCCTCTCCACCCAATCCTTATAGTAGTCCTTTACCCCATCGATGGTATGGCACAACACGATGTTAGGATTTATTTTAAAGCCTAAAGATTTGAGGTATTGCATGATTTCCCAGTGCGTTTCCGGCACTGCTTTACCTTCAGCCCAGCCCAAGCTATAAATGAAAATATCCAAGGGACGCTGAGCTGTAATCCGCGGGTCAAGCTGCCTTACTGAACCAGCAGCGGCATTCCTCGGGTTAGCAAAAAGTGACAAGCCCTCCTCGGCTCGTTCTTCATTAAGCTTCTTGAAGCCAACCCTTGATAAATAGACCTCGCCCCTGACCTCAAACCGCGGTGGTGCCTCTTCAGGCATAGAAAGAGGTATGCTCCTTATAGTCCTCAGATTCTGAGTGATATTCTCACCGCGGTAGCCATTACCCCGAGTCGCCCCAACTTCAAGTAACCCATCAACATAGGTCAAGGCTACCGCCAAGCCATCGATTTTGAGCTCACAAACGAAGTTAGATTCACGCCCACCCAAAAGGTTAGAAGCTCGTCGGTACCAAGCTTCAAGCTCCTCATTAGAAAAAGCATTTCCCAGGCTTAATAAAGGCTGAGGATGCTCAACGACACCGAAGGCTTCTACCGGGGCGGCGCCGACTCTCTGAGTAGGCGAGTCAGGGGCGATGAGTTCCGGATGTGCTTCCTCTAGCCGCCTTAACTCCAGCATAAGCTCATCATACTCTGCATCGCTGATTTCCGGGCTGTCCAGCACGTAGTAGCGATAGTTGTGGTAGTTGATCAGCTCTCTTAGCTTATCTACCCCTTGCCTTATCTCAGCTATGTTTTCCATGAAATAATCCTCATTTCATAGTATAGCACGGTCAAAAAATGGAGAGAAGGAAACTGCTGCGCTACCCTATTTTGATAGCCAATTTGCTTCTACGCTTATATTTATAGTAATTTATAGCATCATAATGCGCTATTACTTGAGTGTGGTTAGGTTTAAGAAGCATCGGACACAGCAAAATTCGATATAGGGGGACTAAAACAGGAAGCCAAATTTTGCAAGTAGCCACCGAAACGAGCAAGATAATTCACACTTAGAGGCGATAATGATAGTCTATTCTTTGTTACTTGTGCCCCTTGGTTATTTATTGGGCTCTATCCCATCGGCTTATATCATCGGGCGATTGGTGGGAAATGTTGATATACAGCGAGAGGGTGACGGCCGAATAAGCGCAGCCTCTGTATATAGGAGGCTGGGCAGCACTCCATATTTGATGGTTATCCTCATGGATGTGAGCAAAGGAGCACTGGCCATTTTAATTGCCAAGATGCTCACCGAATCTCTAATACTAATATTAATTACTGGCTTTGCCGTGGTGATTGGCCATAACTGGTCTATCTTTTTGAAATTCAAGGGTGGACTGGGTGCCACGGTAATCTATGGAGTGCTCGCCAGCCTGGTATTCTGGCAGTTTCTAATAGGGAGCGCGATAGCCGCCATACCTTTCCTAGCAACACGCAAATCAGGGGTAAGCACCGGGATTCTAGTCATTGCGGTATGTATTGTCCTTTTGATCCAGAACCTGCCTCCGATTCTGGTGATATATCCCATCATCCTCACCCTGCTCATGGTTTTAAAGCGCTTTCAGATAAGCAGGACAGTACCAGCCTAGCCTGTACCACTCGCCTCCAAATGGTTTGAATATGTGTCTCGGGGCTGGTTTGTCTATCGCCGTTACCGCTTCGCTGCCTCCTCATTTTCCAACTTATACCTACACCGCGGCAGGTTCTTGCGCTTACAGCAACCACCTTCTTTGTATAATGCTAGCCTAATGGCTCTAGCAAGACAAGATTATTTAATATCAATCAAGAACGACTTTGCTCAAGGCAGCATACGTTGGCATATTGAATAGTCAGTCGCGTAGAGCTAGAATATTGCCTGATATCAGCAGCAGGTGATGATAACATGCCGGAAACATTCCTGTGTCCTAGGTGCGGCTCGGAAAATCCGTCAGGCTATCGATTCTGCGGGACATGCGGAGTAAGGTTGGCCGCGGGGACGCAGCAGTCAGAAATAACATGCTCTAATTGTAGCTCAAAAAATGCTCCAAGTTACCGATTCTGCGGGCATTGTGGTGCCAGGTTGGGCACTAGTTGCCCAAACTGTGGTGCCACTGTCCCCCCTGACTCTAGATATTGTCCAAATTGTGCCTTTCTTTGTGGCGAGGGACGGTATGGGGAAACGTAGTAGCAACCAACAATTGTTGTATTATTGAGACTAAGGAATCGTCATATTACCATTACCTCCATTGACCAAATCCCTTCTCAAAAGTTGCCCGTTTTGGCTTTTGTACCGTCTTAGTTTGACCTTCAAGATGACTCTGTTTAGAATTCAGCCATAAACCTGCTTAAAAATGAAAGCTAAATCGACACTGTGGTATACAGTCTATTCAATTATAGGCACGATATTTGAAGAAGCTGCCCTGGTGGCAATCGTGCTGTGGGTATTGCCGCGTTTCAATATACATATTCCGTGGTGGGGCTTGGTTATTTTGATGGTGGCTTTAGCCATATTTTCTTACGTCTCTTACCGAATAGGTAAGCCCACTCTGGTTCTGAGACCGAGGGTTGCTCCTGAGACCATAATCGGCAGTGAGGGAAAAGTAGTCACACCATTGGCTCCGGAGGGCTATGTCAAAGTCCAAGGAGAACTATGGAAAGCAATATCTGCTGAATCAGAACTGGAAGCAGGCAATGAAGTTGTGGTGGTGAGAATTGATGGGCTTAGACTTCTTGTTAGTCGGAAAGAAAAACTCGACTCAGCAGGCCAAAAAACTGACAATTAATTTGGAGGTGACCATTGGGGACTTATATCAACTACATTATCTACACAGCCCTTATGTGCTACATGGCTTACTGGGTGGTCTCAGTTGCCAAAAAGCGCATTACCTACGAAATCTACGAGGTCTGCGGCTTAGCTTGCTTCTTCTCAATTCTGTTTCTAAGTGGCTGGCAACCAGGCCCAGGTATTTTGCCGTTAAGAGTCGTTGGCTTGATACTCT
This sequence comes from Dehalococcoidia bacterium, assembly GCA_011170325.1. Classification (GTDB taxonomy): domain Bacteria; phylum Chloroflexota; class Dehalococcoidia; order GIF9; family UBA5629; genus W265. The sequence goes on from DUEX01000002.1 coordinate 16,167, forward strand.
ATATTCCAGCGATTTTCTTTGTAGTCTCAGCCTTCATCACCCTCGGAAGAAAAGGTAAGCCAAAAGATGCTTGGGAGCAGACAACCATCGTAATCGATAGCTGGGTGTTTCGAATCGTCCGTCACCCTCTATACTTAGGAACCACCATCTGGGCAGTCGGCGTCATGCTGGTGTTTCAATCAATTCTTTCTATCGTATTGGGCATAGCCACAATCTTCTGCTGCTGGATGGCATCCAAAAAAGAAGAGCAGCATAATCTCCACAAATTCGGCGAAGAATATAAGAAATATCTGGAAAAGGTGCCGATGTGGAATTCCATCAAAGGAGTTTGGAATCTGAGAAAAGGTGAATGACCAAGATATCAATTTAATTGCCTACAGTGGTCTGGGCTGCAGCCAGTGCTTCGGCTATACCAGAACGATTGGCGAAACCGCCAAGGTAAAGACTTGGAGGAATGTAACGTGCAAAGCTTTAGGGCTAGCGTGGGGAAAGTGACCTTAGAGGGTCAATGCCCCAAGAATTAAGAGTAACTTGGAATACTTCAAGAAGGGGACGACAAAATGGCCAAACCAAAACTCTATGAACAGGGCTTGGAGGAATATCCCAGGTCAAGCACCATAATAGGCAACATCGCCATGGCAGCCTGGATTGCACTGGGAACAATCGGCTGCTGGTTCCTGAGCCCGGTGGGTGCCTGGATTTTCCTCGCCTTCGCCGTAATCATGGTAGGCGTTGCCCTGCGCAAACTGGTATGCACCAATTGTTATTATTACGACAGGTGGTGCAGCATCGGCTGGGGCAAGCTCTCAGCCTTGATGTTCCCCAAAGGTGATGAAGACAAATTCAGCACCAGCCTAGGGCAAAAAATTGCCCCGATAACCTACGGGATTCTGACCGTGATACCTATCGTTTTCCTGGTCACCTCAATGTTCGATAGCAGCCGACTCCTCATCCCGAAGATTATTGTGTTGGTCCTTCTCCTTGCCGTATCGTTCTATAGCGGCACATCCGGCCGGAAGAAAGGCTGCTCCAATTGCAAGATGAGGCTGGTCTGCGGCGGCAGCGCAGTCAAGGAAAGTGAATAAAATCATTGAAGGATTTGTCCACCGCCCCGGCGTCCACTGTGATTCCTCAGCCTTGAGGGATATCTTTGAATACCATGGCTTCAAGTTCACCGAACCGATGATTTTTGGCTTGGGCAGCGGTCTGGGCTTCACCTACTGGCGATCAAAGCGGATGCCCTTTCCCTTCGTTGGCGGCAGGAGCCGAGACCTCCATAGAGGCCTATGTCTTAACCTCAGCATCACCCTAAGAGTTAACCAAACGACGAGCCGAGCCAGAGCCTACCGGACGCTCAAGGAACTCATATCGCAGGATATACCAGTAAATGCTCATGTTGACATGGTCTACCTGAAATACCAGAATCTCCCGCCCGAAGCCCATTTTGGCGCCCACTCAGTGGTAGTTGCTGGGATAGACGAAGACAAGAAAATCGCCTATCTAGCTGACACAGATTTTGACACCTTGCAGGTTGTCTCCCTAAAAGAGCTGGAAGAGGCCAGAGCCTCCAGGTTCAAGCCCTTCCCGGCACAGAACCGGTGGTTCACCTTCGAGTTTCCCCGAAAGCTGACTCCACTCCCCCAAGCCATCATCACTGCTATCAGCGCCACTGCCAGCAACATGCTGAACCAGTCAATAAAGAATCTAGGTGTTAAAGGCATTCGCCACTTCGCCTCGGAGATTATCAACTGGCCCAAAGAATACCCGCCGCAGGAGTTCGCCTGGGCATATGAAATGACCTATACCATGCTGGAGGAGGATGGCACTGGCGGTGGCGGCTTCCGCTATCTTTACTCCAGCTTCTTGAAAGAAGCTGGCGAAACGCTTGGAGACAAACAGCCTGCCAGCCTCTCGGGCGGATATCATCGAGTCGGCGAGAGATGGACACAGGTAGCCCGCTTAATCAAACTCATCCCCCAGAACGGCGCAGCGCAAGTTGATGAGATTAAGACCTTGCTCCTCGAAATTGCCGATGAAGAGGAATATATCCTGAATAAGCTGGCGGGGCTGGTGAAAATTTAAAGAGTCTCACATCACCCTCGCTATCATCGGCAAGGAGGAAGATAGAGCTAGGAGCTTGCTGAAAGGTTAGACAGCAAATCTGATAGGATATATAGATATAAGGAGGTGTTCACATGACGCCACAGAAATCAACTTCTAGAAAAAAGCCGCAGATACTTGAAATGCCATCGCAGAAGATGGCTGTCGTCTATATGAAGGGCGATCCCAACAAGGTAATGTCCCAATTCATGCCGGCGCTTCACGGCTCGGTCTACAAGTTAAAGTTCGAACTGAAAAAGAAAGGCATTGAATTTAAAGTCAGCGGACTTCGGGCACGCTGGCCTAATGCCCACCTTGTCCCCAAGGACGAATGGCTCGGCATCTGTAGCTTGCCCATTCCTGAAGAGGCAACTTCTATCCCCCAGAAGGTGCCTGCCATCGAGGTCAAGATCGAGCAGTGGGACTACGGCACAGTAGCTCAAATACTCCACATCGGGCCTTACAGTGAAGAACAACCTACGGTTGAGCGGTTACACAAATTCATCGAAGACAGTGGCTACGAGATAGCCGGCGTTCACGAAGAGGAATACCTTACATCACCCCAAGCCAAGGTTCAGAAGACCATAATCCGATACCCTGTTAAGAAGAAATAGGTGCCGTGCCTAACCAATAAAGAATCTAAGAAATCCGCTATTTTTGGTGAGTTTCCTTTTTTAGCTTATCCAGCCAATCTGTTGATTTGACTTGTCGCTCTAGAAGATACCTGATGTATTCCCGCATTACTTGCTCCAGCTCCAAGGACAGCTCTGAATTTGTGTTTACTCGATTGGCGGTGGCGTAGTCGCAATTCTGCCATAAACGCAGGACTTTTAAAGCGTTTAAAGACAGGGAACGGGCTATTGGCTCCTGGTAGCCACACTCATGACAAAGGACACCACCCTGGCCCGAGCTGAACAAGTTAGTCACTGGCTGGAGAGGCGAACCACAACTGGCACACCGCTGTAGCTGGGGGCGATATCCGAGATGGTCGAGGAGATGAAGCTCAAAGTAGCGAAGGGCAAGCTCGCCATTCTTGGCCTGAGACAACTGATGCAGAGTTTCAAGTAGTAGGTTAAAGAGGCGACGATTTTCAATACGTTCAGCAGTAAAAGAGTCAACAAGTTCTGAGACATAGAGACCACAGGAAATACGCTCCAAGTCATCCTTTAGAGGCGAGAAGCTGTTAATGGTCTGGGCTTGAGTGATGATATCAAGGTTGCGGCCTCGCGCTAGCATTAATAAGCTATGGGTAAGGAGCTCCACATGACCGCCTAACTTGCTCTTCGGACGCCGTGTTCCCTTGGCTACCGCCTTTAATTTGCCTAGGTCAGGTGTATAAAGGGTTAGGATTCTATCGGCTTCACCCAGCTTGGTTCGCTTGATGATAATAGCTTCTGTTTGGTAAACCCGAGGCACTGTCATGGTCTACTTCTGGTCACATTTCCTGCCTTCCTTCCAAGGCACGGCTAAGGGTAACGTCATCAGCATATTCCAGGTCGCCACCAAAGGGCAAACCACGAGCCAACCGGGTGACTCGAATATCTAAAGGGGCAATTAGGCGCTGAAGATACATAGCGGTAGCTTCTCCTTCCAGATTAGGATTGGTTGCTAGTATAACCTCAGTCACCAAACCACCATCGAGGCGAGATAGAAGCTCTTTAATTTTCAGCTCCTCAGGTCCTATCCCATCAGCTGGGGCAATAACGCCATGAAGCACATGGTAAAGGCCAGCATGCTTTCTGGTTCGTTCCAAAGGAAGAATATCTATGGGCTCTTCAACTACGCAAATCTTGCTAGGGTCGCGCTCTCCATCGCGGCAGATAATGCAAGGGTCAGAATCAGTGATATTAAGACAAATAGAACACAAGCTCAATTTTTCCTTTATTGCCGTGATAGCTTCAGCTAACGCTTCAGCTTTCTCTGCAGGTGCCTGCAGCAAATGGTAGGCTAACCGTTGGGCACTCTTTGGCCCAATGCCAGGTAATTTATTGAATTCTTCAATTAATCTAGCTATCGGCTCAGCAGCAGGCATAAAATCAATACTCAAAGGTTCAGCCTCCTATAGCCCTGGAATTTTGAGTTCACCGGTTAGGCTGCTCAGGTGGCTGGCAGCAAGTTCCTGGGACTTTTGAATAGCTTCGTTTATTGCTGCCATGACCAGGTCCTCCAGGAGCTCAGCGTCTTCGGCATCGATCACCTCCGGTGATATATTCACTGAGTGAACCCTCTGCTGACCGTCGATCACTATCTTGATTGCTCCGCCCCCCGAACTTACTTCAGTGGTCATGTCGCCTAGCTCTTGCTGAGCCTTAGCTAGTTTAGCCTGTAATTCTTTCGCCTGACGAAAGGCAAATTTATTCATTTCTCCTCCATTTCAGATTCCTCATCAATAATCTTGGCTCCCATCTCCAGGGCAGCTTTCACCAAAGGGATATCCATTTCTGGTTTGGTTTGAGCCTCTTTGCCACGGCTGGTAAGAACACAGCGTACCTGATAGGGTTGTCCAAAAACTTCTCGCAACTTCCTTTCCACCAAATGCTTATACTTGGGGTCTTCAATCTTCTCTTTGTGAAAACTGTAATAAAAACCTAGTATTAATGTGCCATCTTCAATGCCCAGAGGTTCACAGGCACTCCGCAAAAAGGCATCTAAATTGCCGCTGGAGCCTTCCCCATGCAGAGCCTGAATGAACTCTTTCCATCGACTACGTAAGTAATCAATATCCTGAGGAGATTTCATGCTTGGAGCTTCAGCAATTTTCGCCGGTATCGGAGTTTGAGGCTCTGGAAGAGGCTCAGTTGGCTCAACGGAAAGGCTAGCCACCTCAGCTAGTTCTCTAGGCTCAGCCGGTTCCGGATGAGCTAACTGCTCCTCGCTTACAGACAAGATACATTCCACCAAGGCTAATTCTAAGGGCAACGGGGAATAATTGTCTAAGCGAAGGTCTACTCCACCAAATAGCCTAACTGCTGTCACCAAGTAATCGAGGCCAATACTGGCTGCCAGAGTCTTCATCTCGATCAAGTCCTCGCTAGTAGCATCTACCACCTCTTCAGAGCCAGACTTGACTAAAAGCAACTCTCGGATGTAATCCACCATTTCCCGATTGAATTGACGAAGGTCAAGTCCATCACTATTAACACTGCTAATAGTCTTAATCCCGGCGGGAATGTTTTTATCGATAATATGTTTAGCTAGCTCTCTAACCCGCAGGTCACCACTAATACCTAACATTGCCTGTACTTGGTGAAGCTCAATTTGATGGCCATAATAGGCGACTAGCTGTTCCAATAAGTTTTCAGCATCACGAAGGCTACCGGTAGTCACCTTGGCAATGAGCCTCAAGGCTTCAGGTTCGATGTGGATATTTTCTTTGTCACAGATAAGATTAAGCTTCGAAATCACTGCTGATTGAGACAGACGATGAAAATCAAAGCGCTGGCAGCGTGATAGGATAGTTGGCAGAACTTTGTGCGGCTCTGTAGTTGCCAGAACAAAGATGGCATGAGGAGGTGGCTCCTCCAAAGTCTTAAGAAAGGCATTAGAAGCCTCCTTAGTTATCATGTGGACTTCGTCTATGATGTAGACCTTATAGCGAGCAAGATTTGGGGCGTAGTTAACTTTTTCCCTCAGGTCACGAATTTCATCAATGCCTCGATTGCTAGCTGCATCTATCTCTATTATATCTAAAGCACTGCCCTCGTTAATTGCCCGACACATATCACAGTTATTGCACGGTTCACCTTGCACTGGGTTGAGACAATTCACTGCCTTAGCCAAGATGCGTCCGGTACTAGTCTTCCCAGTGCCTCGTGGACCGCAGAAAAGGTAAGCATGAGCTACTCGCCCACTGTCCACAGCATGGCTCAATGTCTGAGTAACATGCTCTTGCCCCACCACTTCAGACAAGGTCTGGGGGCGCCACTTGCGGTAGAAAACTTGAGAGGTCATGCCACTTTTATTATACTCCATGTGCGCTGATTGCTGAAGAGTCTGTGCAATGATTTTACGCCTGTGTTATAATTCTGCGTTGTAGAAGATTATAAGGAGCATAAATTTGGATAAAGAAAATAAGGCAGCTATCATTTCTGATTTTAGAATTCATGAAGGTGATACTGGCTCTGCCGAGGTCCAGGTAGCATTGCTTACCGAGAGGATAAACCAGTTAGCTGAGCATTTGAAATTGCATCCCCATGACCATCATTCTCGTCGTGGGCTTCTAAAGCTAATAGGACAGCGAAGACGCTTGCTAGCTTATGTTAGCAAGAGTGATGTCAAGCGTTATCGTAGTCTTATTACCAAGTTAGGCTTACGGAAGTAAGTAAAGAAGGTTTATGATTATGTCTCAGTCTGGCGAATGCACAATTGGAGGCAGATTACTAACTATTGAGACGGGCAAGTTAGCTAAACAAGCTCACAGTGCCGTCACGGTTCGCTATGGTGATACTGTAGTTTTGGTCACTGCTTGTATCAGCGATGAGCCCGGCGAAGAAGCTGATTTCGTCCACCTAACAGTGGACTATGAGGAAAGGCACTATGCTGTCGGTAAAATTCCTGGTAGCTTTATCAGGCGAGAGAGTCGTCCCAGTGAACTGGCGACTTTAACTGGTCGGCTAACTGACCGCTCTATGCGCCCGCTTTTCTCTAAAAGTTTACACAATGACATTCAGGTTGTGGCTACTGTTCTTTCCACTGACCAAGAAAATACCCCTGATATTCTAGCGGTTATTGGCACTTCGGCCGCCTTAACCCTTTCTGACATCCCCTTTGATGGACCAGTAGCTGCAGTGCACATCGGCTACCTCAACGACAGCTTAGTGTTAAACCCAACTTTATCCCAGATAAACGACAGCCTGATCGATGTTATTATCGCCAGCACTAAGGACGCTATAGTGATGGTAGAGGCAGAAGCCAAGGAAGCTTCCGAGGAGCTCATCCTAGAGGCAATCAAACTCGGACATGAGGCAAACCAAGAAATCATAAAGCTCCAGGAAGGTCTGCAGCAAGCTTCTGGCCAGCCCAAGATAGAGGTCGAGACTGCTGAAGTCAACCCCGAATTACTAGCTGCCGTGTCCTCAGACTTTAGGGATAAGCTGACTCAATCCATTAGCCAAACGGACCGATCCGAGCGGGAAAAGGCAATAGCATCAGTTAAACAAGAGGTCACCGAGAAACTGAAGGATGCTTTCCCTAAGACTGATGTTATTGCAGCCCTTGAAGACCAGTTAAGGAAAATAGCTAGGAAAAATATACTGGACAAAAAGCTGCACCTCGATGGTCGCCAGGTCAAGGAGATCCGTCCTATCAGCAGTGAGGTTGGTCTCCTACCCCGTACCCATGGGTCAGGGCTCTTCACTAGAGGACAAACTCAGGTGTTAACTACAACTACCCTTGGCTCTTTGGGTCAAGAGCAACTCCTTGATGGCTTAGGGCTGGAAGACACTAAGCGTTTTATGCACCACTATAATTTCCCTCCTTTCTCTACCGGCGAAGTAAAGCGCCTAGGAACGCCGGGCCGACGGGAAATCGGGCATGGCGCCTTAGCAGAAAGAGCCATTGCCCCGGTAATACCTAAAGAAGAGGATTTCTCTTATACTATACGCTTGGTTTCGGAAGTCCTTAGTTCTAATGGCAGCACTTCTATGGCTAGTGTTTGTAGCTCAAGTCTATCTTTAATGGATGCTGGTGTACCTATTAAAGCTCCAGTAGTTGGAATAGCTATGGGGCTAGTTACCGGGGAAGATAATAATTATGTCATTCTCACTGATATCGAGGGCACGGAGGATGCCTACGGCGATATGGACTTTAAAGTCGCTGGCACCAGCCAAGGAATCACTGCTATTCAATTGGACATTAAGCTCCCAGGCATAAGTTATCAAATTTTGGCCGAGGCTTTAAAGCAAGCTCGTGAAGCCCATTCGGAAATACTTGACAAGTTGAGACAGACTATCAGTTCTAGTCGTCCTGAGCTTAGCCACTATGCTCCAAGGATGCATAGGATAACTATTGACCCAAGCAAGATTGGTACTGTAATCGGTCCTGGAGGCAAAACTATTCGATCCATAATTGAGGAGACTAAAGCGACCGTAGATGTTGAAAATGATGGGACAGTGACTATCGGCTCATCCAGCGAGGAAGCAGCTCAGAAAGCAATTGAATTGGTAGAGAGCTTAACCCGAGAAGTAGAAGTTGGTGGTATTTATACTGGAAAGGTAACTCGTTTAACGAGCTTTGGCGCCTTTGTAGAGGTTCTACCCGGTAAAGAAGGGCTGGTTCATATAAGTGAGCTGGCTGATTACCATGTGTCTAAGGTTGAAGATGTTGTTAAGGTAGGCGATGAGATTACGGTTAAAGTTACTGAAATTGACCGCCTCGGTAGAGTGAATCTATCACGGCGGGCAGTTTTTGGAGACTTGTCTCGAGTCCGAGGGGCTAGAGTGATGGATTCCACCTCAGCAGGCCGCCCTCCCCAAAAGCAACCAAGACCTCGTCCCATTATTCACCAGCGTAGTAGCAGAGATAGCCGACATCGCTATTACAATAAATAGGTATTAAAGAAGCCTTTTGCCTTTATTAGGCTTCAAGGACAAAGGGATGAAACCAATAACGGTAGTAGTTCATGGGGCTTTAGGAAAGATGGGAAGGGAAGTCACGGCTGCCATATGTCGAGACCCAGACCTAGATATGGTTGGCGCTGTAGACATCCAAGCTATTCAGGAACATCTTGCTTTGCCCAATACTTCTAGAAGGGTGCCTCTTTCTTCCAATTTGAATTCGCTTCTCCAAAATTGCCATCCTCAAGTATTAGTAGATTTCACGATTGCCGAAGCTTCTATGTCAGCAGCTCGCATTGCCACTAAACAAGGTGTTAACCTGGTTATCGGTACTACAGGGCTTTCAGATGACAACATCAGGGAGATTGACCAACTGTCTAAAGCTAACAAGGTGGGTGCAGTAGTAGCTCCTAACTTTGCTTTGGGGGCAGCAGTTCTGCTTCATCTTGCCACGACTGCGGCCAGGTTCTTTGACCACGCTGAGATTATTGAATTGCATCATCATGAGAAAGCTGATGCTCCCTCAGGCACTGCACTAGCTACTGCTAGAGCTATGCTGCAATCACGAGGCAAACCTTTCATTTATTCACCAACTAAAAAGGAAAACCTCAGTGGCAGCCGAGGTGGACAAATTGACGGCGTAGCTATCCATAGCATAAGATTACCTGGGCTTATGGCTAGCCAAGAGGTTATCCTTGGTGCACCGGGACAAACATTAAGCCTACGCCATAATATCATAAACCGGGAATGTTACATGCCGGGTGTTATTCTAGCTATAAAAGAAGTAGTAAAGCGCCAAGGGTTAGTTTACAGTCTAGATTCTTTGTTGAATTTGGGGAGGGACGATGAAGGCGTATAATGTGGCTATTGTTGGTGCCACCGGACTGGTCGGACAGGAGTTCATCAAGGTACTAGAGCAGCGAACTTTCCCCATGGCTTCGGTCCATCTCTACGCCTCCGACCGTTCAGCAGGTAAGAAGCTCTTTGTCGGTCACCAAGAGATTACGGTTAAGGAAACTAGCCCTGAGTCTTTTCAGCATATTGATATTGCTCTTTTTTCAGCCGGTGCTGAGATTAGTCACTATTTTTCACCTATCGCCGCTAGGTCTGGGACCCTGGTCATCGACAACAGCGCTGCTTTTAGAATGGAATCGAAGGTTCCTTTAGTTGTTCCTGAGGTAAATCCTGAAGACATAAAGTGGCATGAAGGAATCATTGCTAATCCAAATTGTTCTACCATTCAAGCGGTAGTGGCTCTTTATCCACTGCACAAGGTTAACCCGATGAAACGGATTATCATCTCCACCTATCAGGCGGTGTCCGGCACCGGTTCAGCAGCTATGGAAGAATTAACCACCCAAGCCAAGCTAGTTTTGGAAGGACAAAATGTCATTCCTCATGTCTATCCTCACCAAATTGCTTTCAATTTGCTACCAGAAATAGATGTTTTCTTGGATAACGGCTATACCAAGGAAGAATGGAAGATGGTTGAGGAAACCCGCAAGATAATGCACGCTGAAGATATAGCTATCTCAGCAACCTGTGTTAGAGTGCCTGTTTTTATCGGGCATAGTGAGGCAATCCACATTGAATTTACCCACCCTATGACTCCTGAAGAAGCCAGGGGCATATTGGCTCATGCTCCCGGTGTCAAAGTGCTCGATGACCCTAATGTCAGCCTTTACCCCCAACCTTGGTTAGCTGCTGGCTCAGACGATGTTTTTGTGGGACGTATCCGAGCCGATGCCTCTCACCCCAATGGCCTAGCAATGTGGGTGGTAGCTGATAACTTGCGTAAGGGTGCTGCCCTTAATGCTGTACAGATTGCTGAAGAAGCGGCGCAACGGGACTGGGTTAAAACTCAGAGCTAGTTCACTTTGTAGGAAGGCAGGCGATGAAAAAGTTTGGTCATCTACTAACAGCAATGGTCACCCCCTTTAATACCGATGGAAAAGTTGATTACTTGCAAGCCAAAAAACTAGCTAAAGCTCTGCTTGACTCAGGCAGTGACGGGCTCGTGGTCTCGGGTACCACCGGGGAGTGCCCGACTCTTAGTCAAGAGGAAAAGTTGCAGCTCTTTGCCGAGGTTAAGTCAGCAGTCGGCAATCAGGGCACAGTTATAGCTGGCACTGGTAGCTACAATACGCAAGAAGGCCTAGAGCTTACCAAGGAGGCTGAAAAGACTGGCGTTGATGGCTGTCTCTTAGTAGTCCCTTACTATAACCGACCTACTCAAGAGGGTCTATTCCAACACTTTATGACAATCGCCCAAGCTAGCAGCTTGCCGTGCATTCTTTACAATGTGCCATCACGCACTGTTGCCAACCTCGCTGCTGAAACCACTATCAGACTTAGTCAAATTGACAATATCGTTGGAGTAAAAGAGGCTAGCGCTAATCTTGACCAAATCGCCAAGATTATAGAGGGAGCCAGAGAGGGCTTCCTTGTTTACAGTGGTAATGATAGTGATACCTTGCCCATATTGGCTTTAGGTGGGCACGGCGTTATCAGCGTTGCTTCCCATCTAGTTGGCCTTCAGATCAAGCAAATGATGGAGGACTTTCTTAGTGGCAAAACTAAAGAGGCTGCAGCTCTCCACCACACCTTATTGCCTTTAATGAATGCTCTTTTCGTCGTTTCCAACCCGATCCCGATTAAACACGCCCTAAATTGTTTGGGGTTCCCTGTAGGCAAGCCTCGCCTACCGCTTACTGAGCTCGATGACAAATTCAAGGCTCTTATCGAGCAGACTTTAAAGAACTACAAGATTGATTTGCCAATAGCTGCCAGAGCCTAAGTCTGGGTTCATCTCAGTTTCTGCAAAGTCTTTTACCCGAGGTAGCTTTTTAACTTTACACAAATCTATTTCTTTCAATGCTTTTGAGCAGCCTCTTTAAATGAGGCCGTCACTAGACTCCCATTCTTCTTCAAATTGCTCCACATGCTGCTTAATTTGTTACTCTGCTATCATTATTCTATTCGTCTCATTCGATTATTACCTTGGCACGTTATCTAACACCATATATAGACGAAGTTAGGTGGTCACCTAATCCGGAAATGCTGGCGGAAGGCTATACAACCTGCCTGACCATTATCGTCTGCTCCCGTTTAGCGCCAACGGAGATAATGTTAACAGGGCAGGAGAGAAGCTCTTCAAGTCGAGCTATGTATTGATGAGCTTGAGAGGGTAGCTGCTTGGAATCGTGGATGTTATTTGTTGATGTCTGCCAACCAGGTAGTTCCTCGTAAACTGGCTGGCATCTATGTAAGATAGCTACATTGCTTGGGAACTGGTCCAAGGTTTCCCCATCCAATTTATAGCCAGTACATATCTTAATCGAAGGCAAAGTATCCAGAATATCGAGGCGGGTTAGGGCTATACTGTTGAAGCCATTTATCTGAATGCTGAAGCGACCGGCCACGGCATCAAACCAGCCACAGCGCCGTGGCCTGCCTGTAGTCGCACCGTATTCATGAGCCCGCTCCCGAATTAATTCACCGATTTCGTCCTTGAGCTCAGTGGGCATAGGCCCACCGCCCACCCGTGTGGTATAGGCCTTGAAAACACCGATAATATGGGCAATTTGCCTAAAGCTTACTCCAGAACCTATAGAACCGCCAGCAGCCAGAGGTGAAGATGATGTTACATAAGGATAGGTGCCGAAGTCAGGGTCAAGCATCGTGCCCTGAGCACCTTCTAGCAAGACCGTCTCCCTTCGGGACATTATCTCCTGAAGTATAGAGCCAGTATCTCGGATAAATGGGGCTAGACTCTCCCCATAATGGCAGTATTGCTGGTAGATTTCTTTTAGTGATAACGGTGGGGCATCGTATACTTTAGTTAGAATGGCATTCTTGAATTCAAGGACTGAGCTAAGTCGGGACTGAAACGCTTCCTTATCCAGTAAGTCACAGGTACGGATTCCAAGGCGAGCTATTTTGTCAGCAAAGACAGGGCCAATCCCCTTACGCGTTGTCCCTAAAGCTCCTCTACCTCGCCTTTCCTCCTCTAGACCATCCAGAAGAATATGGTAGGGCATTATTATATGAGCCCGGTCACTAATGAAGAGATGGCTGGTATCAACACCATGTTTCTTAAGGTCGTCAATTTCTCCAAGGAGCACTGCGGGGTTAATTGCTACACCGTTACCGATTATGCAGACTACCCCCGGGTGAAAAATACCTGAGGGGACAAGATGAAGCCTGAACTCTCCATAAGGATTGATTACTGTGTGTCCGGCATTATCGCCCCCCGAAAAGCGCACTACCGCCTTTGCCCTCTCAGCCAAAAGGTCAACTATCTTCCCTTTGCCCTCGTCTCCCCACTGAGCGCCAATAACGGCTACAACCGACATTATCCCCCTATATAAACTTGATACAGAGTTGAAGCAGCAAACTCATACATGTATAAAACCTCGAACCTACCCTCGGGACACATAATCCTTGCTCCAGTAGTAGAGCAAAGCCCCACCACCAACCCATACAACCAAGCCGATGATTATTATTGCAGCGATACCTATCACGAAAAATACTTCCGAACACCATCCCGGGGTACAGCAAGAATACTAAAGCACCGTCAGGCCCCATTCAAAGGTCTTGTCACTCATACTTTTTCACCTTTAATTTATTTTTTAGTTTCTCGCCTGCTGCCACACATAAACTAATCGTTGCCCTACGGTAACAAAAGTAAGCACCACCAGAACTAGCAAAGCTATAAGAATTTGGTTCAAGAGCAATCCCAACGCCAGTATTATAACCCTCTCAGCCCTAGCAAACAAACCAACGTGGCACTTTATTCCCAACCCTTCAGCCCTAGCTCTCACATAGCTGGTGAGGAAGGAGCCGACAAAAGCTAAGAAAATAAGTAAAATTTCAACAGTGCTCCCACTCCTTATACATAAGACTAAAAGACCCAAAAGCAGCACTGCTTCAGAAAGCCGGTCAGCAGTGGAATCCAGCAAAGCACCAAAACGAGTAGTTTGCTGAGTAAAGCGAGCTAGGGCCCCATCGAGAAGGTCGAATAACCCTGAAAAGAGGACTAAAAATCCACCAATGAGAAGGTGATTAGTAGCAATAGTCCCTGCGGCAACTATATTTATCGCCAGACCAAGCCAGGTCAAAGTATTCGGCTTTAACCGGCTTTTACTCAAAATTGGCACTAGTGGCTGAGTAATCCGGCGAGCAGCACTTTCCCGAAGTTCGGCTAAGTTTATCACAGACTGCTTTCTGGATAGCTAGCTAAGTAAACTAGTATAGTAATCCATTACTTGCTGGGCAACATTCGCCCAACTATACTTCTCAGCTTTAATTCTCCCCTTGGCTCCCATCCAGTGACGTAAAGATTCATCATTAAGAAGAGATAGCAAGGCGCGAGCTAACGCTTCTTCATCCCGAGGTGGCACAAGCAGCCCCTCCTCACCATGAGTTAGCAGGCTGGCGTAACCTTCAATATCAGTGGCAACTACTGGCTTGCCACTTGCCATAGCCTCCAGCAAAACTATGCCAAAGCTTTCGCCTCCAGTAGCTGGGGCGCAAAAAATATCAGCGCTTCGATAATATGTAGGCATCTCAGTATTGGAGACAAAGCCAGTCGAAATTACATCAACTAGTTTCACATCCTCAATAAGCTTTTCATACTTGGGGCGCAATCTAGTCCCTGGACCGACTACAATGAGCCGAAGATTGGAAAACTGCGTCTTAACCTTAGCACAAGCACGAAGTAAATAGTCCAGCCCTTTACGCTTCTCTAAGCGACCGACGAAGAGCATATTTAATTTGTTGTCAGCGAATTCTTCCCGCTGAGGGCCGTCTGGGAAAAAGCGTTCGGTGTCAATCCCGTTAGGGATGATACGATAGTCACCTGGAAGATGTCGACTGACGAAGTCCAGCGCCGGCTTAGAAACAGCGATTTTACCATGCAACCTGGGAAGCCACTTTTTGAGGATGGGCTTGCCTATCCAATAACCTCTAGGCTTACTATGACAAGCATGGAAGGTGCCCACATTTATAGACTTCGATCTGAGGAGAGCGCTCAAGGAAAGCATGGGCGTGAAAGGTTCATGAAGATGAAGAATATCGAATTCTTCTTTATCCAAAATTTTTCCTACTTGAGTGGGTAACCAGGGGGACAAAGGGACTCGGGCCACAGAGCCACTAGCTGGAATAGGGAAGGGCCTGCCCACAGCAGTAACTTCCTCTTCAAAGTATTGCGTCCCCTTTCTTAGGCACGGAGCTATGATTTTAACCTCATGCCCCCATTGAATAAAATAATGAGCCAAGTAAGAAATATGATTGACAACCCCACCTGGAAAGGAATAATCATACGGGGAGACTAACCCAATCTTCACTGTGTCACTGCCTTAGTTTGGCAGATCTGTCAGCTCTGTTCTACCAAACTTTCCACTGCTATCCCACTAGTTACCTCGGGCAAAGAAATCGGGCTTTGTTGTTCTTGCCCAGTGATAAATTCCTCCACCCGCCTTCGGGCCTCGTCATCAGAATACTGAATAGGCGGGGATTTCATGAAGTAAGCACAAGGAGCTACGATAGCTCCAGCCAATCCCCTATCTAAAGCTAACTTGCAGCACCTTATGGCATCAATAACTACCCCAGCTGAGTTGGGGCTATCCCACACCTCCATTTTTAGCTCCAGATTTAAGGGAACATCGCCGAAGGTACGTCCTTCCATTCTTATATAGCAGAATTTACGGTCATCAAGCCAAGGCACATAGTCGCTGGGACCAACATAAATATTGCCAGGCTCAAGTTCATAATCTAGTTGAGAGGTGACCGCACTGGTTTTGGAAATTTTCTTTGATTCTAGACGTTCCCGCTCCAACATGTTATAGAAATCGGTGTTACCACCAAAGTTAAGTTGGTAAGTTCTTTCTAATTTAACTCCTCGGTCACGAAAAAGCCTGGTTAATACACGATGAGTAATGGTAGCTCCAACTTGAGATTTGATGTCGTCACCGATAACCGGCAATCCCACCTCGGCAAAACGATTATGCCAGTAGGGCTCGCGAGCAATAAAAACTGGCAAACAATTGACCAAGCCGCAGCCGGCAGCCAATACCTGCTCTACATACCACTTGGTTGCCTCCTCGCTCCCCACAGGCAAGTAATTAATCACCACGTCCGTTTTTGTCCCCTTAAGAATACCAACAATATCAGCCGTAGGGCCCGGTGCCTTGGTAATAATTTGTGACAAATACTTTCCCAACCCATCATGAGTCATCCCTCGGGCTACTTTAACACCAGTACTGGGTACCTCACAGAACTTGAAAGTATTGTTAGGCGGAGCAAAAATAGCTTCAGCTATGTCCTTACCCACTTTGTTTTTGTCAATGTCAAAGGCGGCAACAAAGTTGATATCACTTATACGATAGCCCCCCAGATTAACATGCATTAGTCCAGGCACAGATTCGCCTTCTTCCTTTGCCTTTCTATAATAATGGACGCCTTGAACAAGCGAAGAGGCACAGTTACCAACGCCAATGATAGCTACGTTTATTTTACCCATGATTCTTCATCCTCCTCATTTCACTTTATTGCACAGCTGATCCTGATAAATCCACATTCTAATCCTTAGGTCTGGGACAGATCATCCTAGGCGACCTGACTAACAACACAGGTATCTTAGTCCCATGCAGCACCTTATCGGCTACACTACCTAAAACCCATCGGGCAATGCCACCTCGGCCATGAGTTGACATAGCTATTAAACTAACCCTCTTATCCTCAGCATATTCAACTATTTTATCAGCAGGGTCACCAGTGACTACCTCATATGTAGTCTTAATTCCTTTCTCGCCCAGTCTTTCAGCAACACCGCTAAGATAATTTTCGCCGGCATCATGCATAGCCCTAACCGCATCTTCTGTAGCAGAGACAAGCATAGTAGTAGCTCCTATTGTCCCGGGTGGTTGAATGACCTGGAGCAAGATAACTGAAGCCCCCGTTTCTATTGATAATTTGTCAGCATGAGATAAAGCTGCCTCACCAATGTCAGAGCCGTCTAAAGGAGCAAGAATCTTTAGGAAGGGTAAACTCCTCACAGCCTCGGTTTCCTCGAGAAGTTTACTTCGGACAAGTAGCACTGGGGGGCGAGCTTCACTTATTACCTTCTGAGCTATGCTTCCCATCCACCAGCGGGTAATACCACCTCGACCATGAGTAGCCATAATAATCAAATCAATGCTATTTCGCTCAGTGTAATCAAGGATTTCATCCGCGGCGCTACCGTAAAGAAATACTGGTTTAGCTTCGATACTATCGCTGTGTAGACCGACTGCTACCTTATCAACATACTCTTTAAGAAGGCGATTTACCCGGCGCCGCTTGCCTCCGATGCCTACGCCTAGAATATCAACTTGGGAGCCAAATCTTGGAGCTAGGTCTCTAAGATAAGGAAATACACTTTCAGCCTCCCCAGAACCATCTAAAGGAACTAAAATTCTGCGAAACAGTCTCTCCATCTTCTTGCCTCCTGCTATCAAGGCTGCTCTTGTTTAAAATAAAGCTTTTGTGATACTTTTAAAGGGTGCTTTATGATTTCCACACCCATACTTTTCATAGCGATGGTGTTTTATCACCAATTGAGTTAATATATCGTGCTTTTGTCAATGGCTATTCTACTATTGCCATTACTGATCATATAGCCCTTGGCTCCCTTGGTAGAGTGATTAAAGAAGTAAGTGAGGATTGTGCTCTAGCCAGAGCTTACTGGAACGTTCTAGCCATCCCCGGTGTGGAACTTACTCACCTCCCCCCTCAGGCTATCTCTGAGGTAGCTCAAAAGGCTAAAGAATTGGGGGCTTGGCTAGTAATAGTTCACGGTGAAACACCTACAGAACCTGTAGAAAAAGGCACTAACCTTGCTGCTGCCCAATCTCCCTACGTTGATATCTTGGCTCACCCAGGGCTAATAACACCCAAAGAAGCCACGCTGGCAGCCAGGAATAATATCTTTATTGAACTAACTGCCCGAAGGGGACATTCCACAGCCAATGCTCATATAGCTCTAGTTAGCCAAAAGGCAAAAGCTAAACTTCTGGTTAATTCTGATGCCCACGATGAGAATGACCTACTAACGCCAACTTTAACTGAAACTATCCTTGATCAAGCTGGAGTGGGCAACCAACAATACCAGCAAATTCTAAACCGCAACCCCCTGCTTTTAATAGAGAAAATTAACAAGTCGTCTTTACACCCTGGCTAGAGCATACTTACTTAATTAGCCTTTGCCAATTCGGAACACCTTGGTTCCACAGGACGGACAAACTCCGCGCGTCGCTGGCCTACCATTCTTCAGGGTAACACTCTGTGGGTTTCTAATCTCCACCTTCCTCCGGCATTTGAAACAATACGCCTGTGCCACTTAAATCACCTCCTTTCGTTAAGGCTAAATTATATCTATTATATACGGAATGTCAAGACCTTTGTGGCTCTTGTGACT
Organism: Dehalococcoidia bacterium; assembly: GCA_011170325.1. GTDB lineage: Bacteria > Chloroflexota > Dehalococcoidia > GIF9 > UBA5629 > W265. The sequence goes on from DUEX01000002.1 coordinate 34,278, forward strand.
CTAGAGCGATCCCAAATGGTTGTGATACATCCAATGTTAACCCCAAAAACAGAAGACCGGGACAGGCCATTCCTTCACCAACAAAGGTTGAAACCTGCAGAAGCTGAAAGCTATAATTGGCAAGCCGAGATAAAAAACATGAGCTCTCTCGATGATATCCTTTACCAAGTCTCTAAACCGGCTCGCTATACCGGGGGCGAGTGGAACAGCATTGCTAAAGATTGGAAAGCGACTCCAATTCGAATTGCCTTAGCTTTCCCCGACATTTATGAAATCGGCATGTCCAATCTAGCACTACCTATACTCTATGAAACGCTTAATAACCAGCCAGATGTCATTGCCGAAAGGGTCTATGCCCCCTGGGTGGATATGGAAACGCTCTTGCGATACCATAATATCCCCCTGTTTAGTTTAGAGACTAAGCACCCTCTGAGCGACTTTGACATTATCGGCTTTTCCTTGGGCTATGAACTTACCTACACCAACATGTTAAATATGCTTGACCTAGCCCAAGTTCCACTGTTCAGCCATCAAAGGCAAGATTCACACCCTCTGATAATAGCTGGTGGTAGTTGCACTCTTAACCCAGAGCCAGTAGCTGATTTTATCGATTTGTTTGTCATTGGCGAGGCTGAAGAGGCAATATTGAGACTTCTAGAAGTCTTTCGAGCTTACAAGGATAATAAAAGGGAACTGCTACGGAAAGCTTCGTGTCTTCCTGGTATATATGTCCCGAGCTTATATCAAGTCGACTACCACAAAGATGGCACTTTTGCTGGTATTACTCCAAAAGCGCCAGAAGCCAAGTTGACAGTTGAGCGACAAATAGTAACTAAACTGCCGCAACCGACCACCAAGCCAGTTGTTCCTTACATCGAAGTAATCCACGACCGCGGAGCTATTGAAATCCAGCGAGGTTGTAGCCGGGGATGCCGCTTTTGCCAGGCTGGAATGATTTATCGCCCGGTTCGCGAGCTCCCCCAACAGGAAGTAACCAACGCCGTAGCTGCACTTATAAAGAACTGTGGTTACAATGAAGTATCACTGGTTTCCCTCAGCACTGGAGACTACCAGAACATCAGCGGATTAATCGGTCGATTGTCGCACAAATATTACCAAGATAACCTAACCTTGTCCCTACCTAGCCTTCGCCTCGATACATCATCAATAAAGTTAATAGAGTCATTACTCCCCCGACGCAAAACCACTCTCACCTTTGCTCCGGAAGCTGGGAGTGAGAGACTAAGGCAAGCCATCAACAAAAGCATCCCCGAGGAGGTAATACTCGACACCTTTGCCGCCGCTTTCGACAAGGGCTGGATGAATCTTAAACTCTATTTCATGATTGGTCTGCCCACTGAGACTACCGATGACATAAAGAGCATCGTTGACTTGGTGAACAAAATCTGCCGACTAGGCAGAAAAATTAGAAATAAGCCACCTAGAGTTAGGGTTAGTGTAGCCACTTTTGTCCCCAAGCCACACACTCCTTGCCAATGGTTAGCCCAAGACACGGAGTACCAGCTATACCCCAAACATGAACTACTCAAACAAGGTTTACACCGAGCTGGAGCTCGTCTCTCCTGGCAAGACCCAAAAACCAGCCAGCTTGAGGCAGCTCTGTCCCGAGGTGACCGACGCTTAGGAAAAGTTATCTCTAAAGCCTGGGAATCAGGCTGTAAACTCGATGCCTGGAGTGAACATTTCGATTACCAAAAATGGCTTGACTCATTCGAAGAAAACGGGCTTGACCCAGCCTTCTATGCCAACCGAGACCGCCCTTTAGATGAATTACTACCTTGGCAGCATATTGACATCGGACTTACCACAGCTTTTCTCAAAAAGGAATACCAAAATATGTGGCAAGGCAAGGAAACTCCTGATTGCCGCTATGGGCCATGTAACGCCTGTGGGCTCCAGCGCTGGCAGTTAGACTGCCAGCGAAAATTTGACGGAACCACCACAATGTAAAATAATAACGGAATGTCCTAGTTTAAGGTAGTTGACAAATTCATTAAAATGTGATGGGAGAAAGACTATGGTAAATACATCTTTATCTTTTGAGTCCACATACTGGCCATTCAAGAGATATACGGAAGTATACAAGCGGTCGCTGCAAGACCCTGAAGGTTTCTGGGCTGAAGAAGCTCGCAAGCTAGACTGGTTCAAGACCTGGGACACCGTTCTCGAATGGCAACCACCCTTCGCTCAGTGGTTTGTCGGTGGTGAACTTAATGCCTGCTATCAATGCGTCGACCGCCATGTTAAAACCTGGCGGAGAAGTAAAGTTGCCATATATTGGGAAGGTGAGCCAGGCGACAGCCGGGTTTTAAGCTACTCCACCCTCTATAGATGGGTCAATAAATTCGCTTCAGTCCTCAAGAATCTAGGTATAGGCAAGGGGGATAGGGTTACTCTATATTTGCCAATGGTACCTGAGTTACCCATATTTATGCTAGCTTGCGCTAGAATTGGAGCTGTTCATACTGTTGTATTCTCTGGTTTCAGCGCCCAGGCTCTAGCCGATAGGATTAACGATACCCAGGCCAAACTCCTAGTTACGGCTGATGCGGGCTTCAGAAGAGGTAAACTCTTAGAACTAAAGAATATAAGCGATGAAGCCGTAAGGCTATCACCCTCGATCGAAAAGGTAATAGTAGCTAGAAGAGGTAACGTAATCCCGAAAATGAAGCCGAGACGAGATTTCTGGCTTCATGATTTACTTGATAAAGCTGTTGTCTTCGTGCCTGCTGAACCTGTTGAGTCCACTCACCCTCTTTACATTCTCTACACCTCAGGAACCACCGGGAAGCCTAAGGGTATCATCCATGGCACTGGCGGCTACCTTGTTTTTAATAATTCCGCCTATAAATGGGTTTTTGATATAAAAGAGGAATCTGTTTATTGGTGCAGTGCCGATGTTGGCTGGGTTACCGGACATAGCTCCATAGTTTACGCCCCTCTATGCCACGGCGCTGCCATAGTCCTTTACGAAGGAGCCCCTGATTATCCCTCAGTAGATAGATGGTGGGACATCATCGAGAAATACGGAGTTACCATATTTTATACATCACCTACTGGCATCAGGATGCTTATGAAATATGGTGAAGACGAAGTCAAAAAACACGACTTGAGTAGTCTAGAGTTGCTAGGCAGCGTTGGTGAGGCTATCAATCCCGAAGCCTGGCAGTGGTACTATGAGAATATTGGCGGCGAAAGATGCCCTATAGTGGATACTTGGTGGCAAACCGAAACTGGCGGCATAATGATATCACCAGCCCCAGGCATAGAATACGCCCCTCTTAAGCCAGGCTCAGCGACCTTCCCCCTACCCGGAGTCAACGCTGATATTGTTGATGAAAATGGCAAATCAGTGCCAACCGGAGAGAAAGGATATTTAGTTATAAAAACCCCATGGCCCGGAATGCTTATGGGCATCTACCAAGACCCGCAAAGGTATAAAGAAACCTACTGGTCTAAATTTCCCGGCATGTTTTACACTGGTGATTATGCGATTAAGGACAAGGATGGTTATTTCTGGTTGTTAGGTAGAGCCGATGAAGTCCTCAAGATAGCCGGGCATAGAGTAGGCACAATAGAAATAGAAGATGCTGTTGTATCACATCAAGCCGTGACTGAGGCGGCGGTAGCCAGCAAGCCTGATCCGGTCAAAGGGGAAAGCATAGTCGTCTTTGCTACACTCAAGCAGGCAGTATCGCCTTCACTACAATTGAAAAGTGAGATAAGGCAGCATATACGCCGCACACTGGGGCCTATAGCCACTCCTGATGAAATCTATTTTGTAGCCAAATTACCCAAGACACGAAGCGGGAAAATAATGAGACGTATCCTCAAAGCAGTAGCCAGCGGCAGCAATATTGGCGATTTGACTACTCTAGAAGACGAAGCTTCGGTAGACGAGGTTAGAAAAGCCTACGAAGAGCTTAAAAAAGAAGTATAAAGGGTGCACTTAACTATCCAGAAAAATTTGACTTCTAATTCAAAAACCACTAGTCTATAGTTCTCAGAGTTATAGCAGGATAATAATATGGAACGACTTGAACTCGAAGTCTCCAAACGGGAGATAACTGGCAAAAAAGTAAGATTTCTGCGCCGTGAAGACATTGTCCCGGCTAAACTCTACGGACACGGAATCGATTCCATTCCTCTACAGGTTGATACCAAGCGCTTGAAGCAAATATTGGCTCAGGCTGGCAAGACCGATCTCATTTCCCTCAAGATTGCCGATTTAAAAACGTCGAGAAAGGCAATAGTGCGCGAAGTTCAAAAAAATCCGCTCACCGATGAGCTGCTCCATGTGGACTTCTATCAGGTCAAGATGACTGAGAAAATAAAGGCCGAGGTTCCCTTAGTATTCACCGGAGATGCGCCGGTGCTGAAAAGCAAGGATACCTCCTTGCTTCGCCTCCTCGATTCCCTACTTATAGAAGCCCTGCCCGATGCCTTGCCCCACAACTTTGAAGTAGACTTATCAAACCTTGAAGAGACCGACCAAGCAATCCATGTTAAAGACATTCGACTAGGCGATGGGGTCACTCTTCTCAGCGACCCAGAGCAGATGGTAGTTAAGGTAGTCGAGGCCCGCCGAGAGGCTGTGGTGGTTGAGGCAGTCGAAGCTGAGGTTGAGGAGGTGGCAGCAGAGCCGGAGGCTGAGGTTGAGCCTAGTGCCGAGGAGTAGTATCACAAGCCCCAACATAGTTAGCCCAAGCTAAAGATAAGTCCCTTTGAAGTCGCTTACACGAGTCTAGCTATGAGCTGAGATAAAGTCCCGCAACGCTTGGAGGTACTGCTCCATGCCTCCCAAGAAAATGGTGTTGTGGTCAACCCCTGGAATTATAAGCAAGCGTTTGTCTTTTGTATCAACATTATCATAAAGCATTTTGCCCTCTTGGAGGGGAACAATTTGGTCATACTCACCGTGCATAACCAAAGTGGGAATAGAAACCTTTCGAATAAGTTCAAGCCCAGAAGGTGTCTCTCCTCTGGTAAGGCCAAGAGCTTTGACTGGAAAGCCCAAATATTCAAATAAGTTAAATATATTGGCAAAGCCGCTTTCCACAATCAGCCCACCAAGTTGACTTTGGTAATGGTAGGTAAGCTCAATAGCAGATGCGCTTCCCAAGGAACGTCCCATAATAAAGAGACTTCCTGAACACCCTTTTTCCTTGAGCATCTGCTTAAAGCCTTCAAATATTTGATGGGCATCCTTTATCATATTAGTAAGTGTAGGCTTGCCTCCACTCAAACCGTAGCCTCTATAGTCAGCGACAAAGAGATTAAGTCCAATCTGATTATAAATAGAGCCAATGGCATCATAATCACTAGCTATCTCGCCATTACCATGAAAAAACAAAATATTGGGAGACCTCTCGTTGCCAAAATAAAAGCGGCAGGAAATGGAAACCGCGTCATCAACAGGGATGAGGCAAGCTATAGCGTTGGCTACCCTTGGTGTCTCAGAAAAGTCCTTGCGAGGGTAAAAAATGAATTGCAAAACCTCCAGCCGGTCCAGAGCCGAAAGCTCACCCCATGGCTGAGCCATTTCCCCTCCTACTGGCACTAAAGCTCAATTATTTCTCCTGTGGCATCTGCCCCGATTATCAAGATACCAAAGGACCTCCTAGCTTGACCCGGGTTAAAAAAGAGTAGGCCTCCAATTGTCTCATTTTTCACCTTATGGGTATGTCCATATATGATGACATCCACCTCATCGAACATCCCTCTTACCCTGTTCTCTATTCCCCAGGGTGCACCTGAGCCATGGGTAATCCCTATTTTCTTGCCGCCAATTACAACCAGCTGCTTCTCTGGAAGTATGCTTCTAAGCTCAGCCGAGTCCATGTTGCCTCGAACGGCCTTTACCTCACCCAGTTGCCTCAACCCCTCAAGTACTCCCAAGGTGGTGAAATCTCCAGCATGGACTATCAAATCCACATTTGAAAGAGCCTTGAGCACCTCCTGAGGTACTTCTCCAAATGAACGCATATGAGTATCAGAAAGCACACCTATTCTCACCGAAATGCCTCCTATATCCTACAAAATCCCTATTATTAGCTCCCCGAGCCTAAACAGAAATCCAATGCAGCCTCTGCATGAATCCTAGTCGTATCAAGGACTGGAATGCCAAGGATTTCCTCGGAAAGAATCAGGGGCAACTCCGTACACCCCAGTATCAATGCTTCAATACCTTCCTTGTCCACCAGCCTCTGGGCAATCTTCGATAATTCCCGACGAGTTTTACTAATGACACGACCAATCACAAGCTCGGTCATGATCTTATCGTGGATATAATCCTGGTCATTTCCCTCTGGAACAACCACGGAAACACCGTATTTCTTCGAAAGCAGATTGTTATAAAAACCGTCCTGCATGGTGTATTTTGTGCCAAACAAGCCGACTTTACCAAATCCTGAGTCTTTGGCGGCCCTGCCAGTTTCTTCAACGATACTCAAAAGAGGGATGGGCGACCTAGCAGCAACATCCTCAAAAACTATATGTGGTGTATTCGATGCCATAAGAGCGAACTCTGCACCTGCATTACACAATGAATTGACCCCCTCGCAGAGTTTAGTAACTAGTTTTGGCAAATCTCCCGATTCTACTAAGTCAATAAACTCTTGAAAGTTCAGGCTGCGTATGATAATTACAGGATAATTGTGTCCCATCCCCCTTCGGCGGCAAAGAGTAGTAATAATGCGATAATACTCTATCGTCGACTCCGGAGCCATTCCTCCCAGGATACCCATACGCTTCACATCTTCCCCTTCAAGCACCCTAGGTAATCTGCGGCCACTTCCCTGACCATCTCTCTCAATTCAAGAGCTACTTTTTGCCCAGTTGCTCCACTATCATCTGGGCTGCCATTCGACTAGCTTTACCTACTACATTAGAGACTACATCATAGAATCCCTTTTCTCTGGCCTCTTCATACTGTCGGATATCAGATAAGTCATAGTAACGCCCTACCTTTGCTAGCTGAATATCACGACAGCGAGGGCTACCGAACTCCTTTACAAACCTTCGCCAATATCTGTAGGCGGCTGTCAGTGCCTCCGAAAGTTTAGCTTCATCTGCAAAATCTTCACTGGCGGTAACCATACCTATTGCCATTATGCCGCCCAACAGGGCACCACAAGTTTCACCTCTCATGCCAATGCCAGCTGCCAGAGGAGTGGCTGCCTTAAGCGCCCACCCGTCCCCCAGCTTGAGATGCTCCTGGATAGGCCGTAAGGCGCAACGGGAACAGCCATGATACTTTAGCTCATAATCGTGGGCTTCCTTCTCAATTGTGTCTAAAATTTCCTCGTTCGTCATCTCAGACCTCCTTTTTGGTTAAAATATTATTTCCAGTTTTCCCAAATAATGCCGCCCACCGAAAACGGAATCCCAAAGGTTTTCCAGAAATTCTCCGATAGCCCGATTTACTTCATCAGGTTTCTCCATAAAAACAAAGTGAGTGCCGCCTTCAATAATGGCCAGTTTGGCACCGCTGATTTTGGTGGCTAAATACTGAGAGCATTTAACCGGTGTCAGCTCGTCCTCACTGCCACAGATAACTAAGGTAGGAACTCCGATGTGGTGGACTTTGTCCATAATATCGAATCTATCACAGCATTGAAAATCATTAAGTTGCACCCGAGCGCCTACCTCAGCCACTTTCTTAATCACTGTCTCCCTCAGCTCAGGGGCTAGCCGACTATAGTGGGGTTCAACAAATTTCTTAAGCCAAGTAGGAGGGTCATCAATCCCGGCCTCCATCAAGCCGAGAAATTCAGGATTTACCCTCATTCTGGCGCCACTGCCAATAAGGACGAGACCCTTAATATCCTGAGGATAGTTTAAAGCATACGCCTGAGCAATAGCACCGCCCATAGAAGAACCCACTAAAACTGGCTTAGAATAGCCTCGGTCAAGAATATATTGATGGAGCCAATCGGCATAATCTTCAATGCTGGTACAAGGCTTGCCTTCAGGATGACCGGGAAGGTTGATGGCTTCTGAGTCAGAGAAGTGTTCAGTTTGATAATGCCAGACCGAGTTGGTATTGCCGGCACCGGGGATAAAGATTAACTTCATTGTAGTCTCCTTAGTCAAGCATTCCCTTCGGCGGTCACCTTATTCCATCCAAAATTTTACTTATCGGCTAGTTGCCCTATTCTACACTACCGATGACTAGATAATAAAGGTATGAGTCTTCAACCTGCCGCCTCAAACAATCTAAAACTTACTACAGCATAGATACCATCAGTTCCGTCCTTGCTCTCCACTTCAGCAATGCAGTAACAATAGCCATTACCCCAGTTGTTACCTCCAATAGCTCAACATCCAGAGATACTACCTCAAGAGGTCGAAAGCTCATCCTAAAATTCCCAGAACACCTTGGCGGATCATTTTTATAGCAATAGCCGCCAGAAAGAGACTAACTACCTTAGATGCTGCCCTGACTCCACCTTGCCCCAGAAAAGCTACTACTCGGTTAGCCTGAGCAAAAAGTAGCCAAGCTATTGACAGATTAATGATGAAAGAGGCTATCACGATAATAGTGGAGTACTGGTCAATGAGTATCAACAGAGTAGTAAGCACCGCTGGCCCCACTACCAGAGGAGTGCCTAAGGGGACAACGCCTATCATCTCAGCTCCAACTGAAGCTTGAGCCTCCACCATTTTGCCAGTGATTAAATCTTTGGCAGCTAAAAGCAAGAGAATAAGCCCGCCAGCAACTAGAAAGTCAGCTACTTCAATGCCCAAAAAGAGGAAAATACCCTTACCAATGGCAACAAAACCTAAACCCAAACCCAAAGCAGTAAATATAGCCAAGCGTACTACGCGACTACGCTCGCTAACTTTCATATTCTGCGTCAAGGGAAGCAATATAGGCAAAACACCAATGGCATCCATAGCTACAAAGAGAGGAACAAAAGTTAAACCGAATTCCTGTAAAATCTGGATAACCTTTTCCATCAATAATAAATAGGAGAAGCGCCCCTATTCAGCTGCGGCTCTATCGTCCTCTCTATTCTCTCCCTGATGGATGTAAGCAATAGAAACCACCTTGTCATCTCGATCAAGCTTATTCAAATGCACTCCCTGAGTAGCTCTGCCCTGAAGAGGAATCTCTTCATCGACAGGGATACGGATGACAATACCCTTAGCCGAAATAATGATAAGGTGCTGAGAGAGAGGAATAAGCTTAGCTGCAATAACCCTGCCCGTTTTTTCAGTAACCCTGTGAGCACGTAGCCCTTTGCCACCTCGAGCTTGTGCAGGATAGCTGCTTACACGGCTGAGCTTACCAAAGCCATTCTCAGTAACCGTCAGAAGATGAGCATCAGGAAAGACAGTATCCATGCCCACCAGCCGGTCATCAGGGCTAAGTCTAATGCCACGCACACCACCGCTAACCCGAGAGGCATCTCGCAAATCCTTCACAGCAAATTTAATGGCTTGCCCATTTTGAGTTATCAGGATAACTTTGTCTGTTTCAGTTACCACATCAGCTGCAATCAACTCTTCCTCACCTGGAAGCCTCATAGCGATAAGCCCACTACTTCGGACCGAGGCAAACCTGCCAAAGCTGGTCTTTTTTACTATCCCTCTGGAAGTAGCCATAACCATAAACGAGCCAGGAGCAGAATCCTTTGCCACCACCAAAGCAGTTATCCGTTCCGTTGGATCGACAGGCAGCAGATTCGCTAGAGCCGTCCCCTTCGTCGTTCGGGATATATCCTGAGGGATATCATAACATCTAAGCCGGTAAACCTTACCTCGATTGGTAAACAGCAGCAAGCTATCATGAGTATCAGCTACCAAAAGTTGTCTCACCACATCAGTTTCCCGCGTTGCCATCCCCATAATACCTCGACCTCCCCGATGTTGCTTCTGATAAGTGGTGGCCAGTATCCTCTTGATATATCCCTGTTCGCTCAGCGTAATCACTACATTTTGGTGGGGGATAAGGTCCTCATCCTGAAATTCCTCAGCCTCCTCCCGCTTAATCAAAGTACATCGACGACCACCATAATTGGACTTAAGCTCAGTGACATCCTGCTGAATGAGGAAGAGTATCTTCTTCGGATTTGCCAAAAGGTCTTCAAGATAAGCGATAGTCTTAACCGTCTCACTATACTCATCAACTATCTTCTTTTGCTCCAGATGAGCCAAACGACGTAGCTGCATATCCAGAATTGCCTGTGCCTGAATTTGAGACAAACTAAAACTATTCATCAAATTGGTTCGAGCTGAATCAGCAGTTTCCGACTTTCGAATAGTCTCAATAACCTGATCCAGGTGGTCAAGAGCAATTCTGAAGCCCTCTAGAATATGGGCTCTGTCCCTCGCCTTCTGGAGTTCAAACTGGCAACGTCGAGTAATAACCTGCTTACGAAAATCTATATAGCAAGTCAAAGCCTCCTTTAGATTAATCACCTGAGGCTGACCATCAACCAAAGCTAGCATGTTAATAAAGAAAGCCGACTGCATTGATGTATACTTGTAAAGGTTATTGAGCACCTTAGCGGGTTGGGCTTCCTTTCTCAGCTCTATAACCATTCTCATACCTTGACGGTCTGACTCATCACGAACCTCATTTATACCCTCAATCTTCCTTTCCTTAGCCAGTTCAGCTATTCTCTCCACTAAGGCAGCTTTATTGGTTTGGTAAGGAAGTTCGGTAATGACTAACCGACCACGTCCGCTTTTCAGGCTCTCCTCAGTGACTTTAGCCCGAACCACAACCTTGCCTTGTCCACTGGCATAAGCATCCTTAACACCTTTCCGACCCCAAATTATGCCCGCAGTGGGAAAATCCGGACCTTTCACAAATTGCATTAACTCGTCTACGTCAGCCTCAGAATTATCAATGAGATAATTAACAGCGTCGCATATCTCGCTAAGGTTGTGAGGAGGGATATTGGTAGCCATACCCACAGCAATACCCGATGAACCATTCACCAGCAGATTAGGCAATCTAGCTGGCAAAACTGACGGCTCCTTCAAACTACCATCAAAATTGGGTACAAAATCAACTGTATCTTTATCAATATCAACCAGCATCTCCTCAGCAATTTTTGCCAGGCGTGCCTCGGTATAACGCATAGCCGCTGGCGGATCATTATCCATACTGCCAAAATTACCCTGCCCATCAACCAAGCTATACCTCATGGAAAAATCTTGCGCCATTCTCACCATAGCTTCATATACCGGGGCATCTCCATGAGGATGATACTTGCCAAGCACCTCACCAACTATACGAGCACTCTTTTTATACGAGCCAGTATGACGGAGCCCCAGCCCATCCATAGCATAGAGAATACGCCGATGCACTGGCTTTAAACCGTCGCGCACGTCAGGTAAGGCTCGAGAAACTATAACGCTCATAGCATAGTCAAGGTAGGAGCTTTTCATCTCCTCTTCAATGACGACTGGCTTAACTACTCCAACTTGCATTCCACTACTCCTCTTCCATCGACTCGTCTTCTGTTGTTTCTTCAGGGGCTACCCCCTCAAATATGGAAAAACCTTCGGGCAAGAGTTCGCCCTCCTCTAAATCTGGATATTCAGCCTCCTCCAAAGTTTCCTCATCCACGGCACCATGCCTGAGAAGGGTATCCTTGACATGAGGGTGAAAGCCCTCAACTGCCTTAACCGGGAAGGAAAGCCGCCCCACCTGACTTGGGTGTTGAAATGCCTCGCGTATGATGACCTTTGCCCTATCATTACCAAGGCTAACAATAGCCGCAGTGTACTCATTGCCGCCTTCTATCAACTTAGCCAAGCGAAAACCATGCTGGAGTTCAACTTGCCCCAGATATTCCCCTCGCTCATTTTCCACGGTAAGCTGCTGCCCCCTTACCTTCAAATAAACCTGGTCACCGGCAGCCATCTTAGCTAATATCTCTTGATGCGCCAAGTTTTGGAGATTTACCACCCCAGCTTTGCCCACCTCACCGATGAAAAGATGAGGGGGAACCTTACGGCGGTCGTCTTTCACTGCCGCCTGAGTCTCCCGCAACTGAGATAGACGATCGAGATTTTTCCTAGCGATAATATTATTGGGGGCAAACTCTAAAGCTCGGCTATAAGCTTCTTTAGCTTGGGCAAACTCGCCCAACTCCGTAAGAGCTTTGCCCAAGCGATTATAGGCATCGACATCAGTAGGCAAGTTTTCAATTATGCTCTGGTTAACAGCTACCGCTTCCCTCCACCGACCCTGCATAGCCAAAGCAATAGCTTCCTGGCTCATTTGCCGCCCTAGTCTAGCCTTATCTTCTCCAGGGTCAATCATTCCTCTTCTCTTAAGTACCACTCTAGCAATCTGTCTATTTCAGACACAAATTACCCCAAAGTATTTTTGAAAGGCAACTTTAGCATTCAAGCTAAAAATATTTTAGACTAGCCATATTAATAAAACAAGCAAGCGGTATCAAGCGCCCCGAGCCAGGTCATGTTAATTTGACAATGCCAGCTAGCTATGCTAACCTAGCATTTCAATTCGTATAAGTCAACACCAGAAAGGAGAATTCATGCGAGACAAGGTAGAAGAAATCCTAGACCGGGTCCGACCTAGCCTCCGTGCTGATGGTGGAGATGTAGAACTAGTCGATGTCAAGGACGGCATAGTCAGTGTAAAACTTACCGGTGCCTGCTCAGGATGCCCTATGTCAACTCTCACCTTAAAAAACGGCATAGAGCGTTTCTTAAAAGAAGAAATATCCGACATAAAAGAAGTAGTCGCTATGTAGCAATCAAGCTTCAGCTTGTTCCAAGTCAAAAGCTTTATATAATGCCCTGACAGCCTCCTTTACTTTGTCCTCAGCGATAATACAAGTTATCCTTATTTCAGAAGTAGTAATCAGCTGGATATTGATGCCCTGTTCATAAAGAGCGCGGAACATTGTAGACGCATAGCCTGGTGTATTCTGCATCCCGGTGCCGATAATGCTTACCTTTGCCAACGCCAAATCGCTAACGCACTCCCGAGCCCCAATAGACCCTGCCACCGGTTCTACCAGAGACATCGCCTTATCCAAATCGCTTCGAGCCACAGTAAAGGTCAAGTCAGTAATGTTATTGATACTGGCATTTTGAACGATAGTATCTACACTTATATTTGCTTTGGCTAAAGGCTCAAAGATGGCTGAAGCTATGCCTGGACGGTCAGGAACGCCAACCACAGTAATCTTAGCCACATTGAGGTCATGGGCAATACCTCGTACTTTATTTCTTACTTCCATCGAAACTCCTCCATGAATAATAGTTCCAGGTTTGTCGCTGAAACTGGAGGCCACCAGTATAGGCATATTATAAAGCTCGCCTAACTCTACCGCTCGGGGATGCATCACCTTGGCACCATAGGTCGCCAGCTCCAGCATTTCCTCATAGCCAACTTCCTTCAGCCTACAAGCTTCAGGCACAAAGCGAGGGTCAGCAGTATATACCCCCTCGACATCGGTATAGATTTCACATATCTGCGCCTTAAGGACAGCAGCCAAAGCTACGGCAGTAGTATCCGAGCCACCTCGACCTAAAGTAGTGATGTCCATATCTTCGGTTATTCCTTGAAACCCAGCTACAATGACAATATTACCCTTCCCCAACTCTCTAACGATACGCTTAGGTTCAACTCGAAGGATCCGAGCTCGACTGTGGCTAGCATCGGTCTCGATGCCTGCTTGAGCGCCGCTGAGGCTTACCGCCTTATAGCCCAAGCTGCCCAACGCCATAGCCAGCAGTGTGCTGGAAACTACCTCGCCAGTGGATAGCAACAGGTCTAGTTCCCGTTCCTCTGGCTGAGGGTTAATCTGCCTAGCCAGCTGAATCAGCTCATCGGTGGTATCCCCCATAGCTGAGACGACCACAACCACGTGATTCCCCTTCTCCTTGGTTTCAACTATGCGCCGAGCCACATTGTTAATCTTCTCAGCATCAGCCACCGAGCTGCCACCATATTTCTGTACTATTAAAGCCATGTTTCCGCTTTTTGCCTATTTTAAGTGATAAGTAAAGCGTTTTCCACTTGCTCAGGCACGCATTAGCCTAGCCATAATTGTATGTCCTTCATCAATAAAGATACCCGTATTTTTGGCCTCCGCCTCTGTGAAGCCTCTCGCCCCCGTAGTTTCAAACCCACGACCCCAGAGCACAAATGGAACCGGCTCATCACTATGGGTTTGAATCTTTATCGGCGTTGGGTGGTCGGGCATTATCAAGACCCGCAGTGCATTCGGACTATAGGAGCGGATTCGGCTGACAACCTCCGTGTCTATTCTCTGGATAGCCTCTATTTTGTGGTCAATAGAGCCAGCATGAGCTGCTTCATCCGGAGCTTCAATATGGATTGCCACCAAATCATGCCTCTCAAGCGCTTCCAAAGCTCCAGCTGCCTGAGCCGCATAATCATTATCAAGACCATCGGTCACGCCGAGGATATCGAATACTTCCATCCCCATCATCCGAGCTAAGCCTCGGAGAAGGTCGACCCCAGATGTCATAGCAGCATCGAGACCATAAACCTGTTTGAAGGGCGGCATTTCAAGTATTCTCCCGCTACCCCAAAAGAGCCAAATCATCGTCGCCGGTATATCACCACGAGCTTGCCGCTCTATATTCACTGGATGCCCTTTGAGCACAGCTTCCGAACTCGCCATGAGGTCTCGCAACAAGTCGCTCCCCTGACCATGAGGAAGAAACTCACTAATAAACTTGTCTGGGATATCATGCGGCGGAGTGCAGGTAGCTAGAAGGGTATCCTCTCGCCCTTTAATCTTGCATATATGCCGATAGCTGACGCCAGGATGGAAATGCACTTTGTCGCTGCCAAGCCTTTCATTTAAAGCAGCAATAAGGACACGAGCTTCGTCAGTGCTAATGTAACCCGAGCTATAGCTCCACATTTTACCATTACGAACGGCAACCAAATTGCATCGAAAAACGACCTCACCATCGGCAATGGAAATGTCCATACTCTTGGCTTCAATAGCACTCCTGCCCCGGTAATAGACACTTGGATCGTAGCCAAGCACCGACATACAGGCACAAGCACTGCTAGGCTCCATCCCCGGCGGCACGGTGCGAACCAGCCCAACAACGCCTTCCCATGCCATAGCCTCCAAGTTTGGAGTCTGGGCAAGCTCCAGGCAACTCTTGCCACCACGCTCAGGCAGAGGCCAGCCGGAAGCACCATCAACTATGAGAACGCAATATTTCACTACGCTCTAGTTTACAATTCTTGCCCTAGAAATTAAAGCCACCTATAATAGAAATATCGGGGCGTAGCGCAGTCTGGTAGCGCGCAGCGTTCGGGACGCTGAGGTCGGAGGTTCAAATCCTCTCGCCCCGATATTTCTATTTTACCCTCTGCTTAGCCTCTTCCCACAAGGCGTTTTGCTCATCCAAAGATAGGCTATCAAAGCTGATACCTCGCTGGCGGCAAGCTTCTTCCATGTAGGAAAAGCGCTGAAAGAAGCGCTGGTTAGCTGAACGAAGCGCTGCCTCTAAGTCTATATCCAGCCGACGGGCAATGTTAGCTAGGGTGAAAAGTAAATCGCCGAATTCCTTGCCTTTTTCATCTTGGCTGGGTGCTCGCCTAAGCTCGTCAACTTCCTCAACCAGCTTATCTATAATGTCCTCCGTCTTCTCCCAATCGAAACCAACTGAAGCCACCCGCCGTTGAATCGACTGACTATAAGCTAAAGCTGGCATCTGTTTAGGTACGCTGGATAAAAGCGATTCACCCTGCCGCCGCTCATCCTGTTTTAAAGCTTCCCATTTGAGCTCTACCTCTGCGGCATCCTTTACTCTAAGCTCACCAAAGACATGGGGATGGCGATGAATCAGTTTGTTGCTAATACCTCGGGCCACATCCTCAATGTCGAATTCCCTACCCTCAGCAGCGATCTGAGCATGAAGCATAATTTGGAGCAGCAGGTCGCCTAGCTCCTCACAAAGCTTTTGCGGAGTCCCCTCCTCCAAGGCTTGCAAAACCTCATAGCACTCCTCAATCAAGTATGGTTTTAATGAGGCATGGGTTTGCTTCCTGTCCCAAGGACATCCATCAGAGCTACGCAGCCTGGCAATAATCCCCTTCAATGCAGCAAAATTACCTAAATCCGCTTGCTCAGGCAAAATATACGCTCCACAATGAAGTCAACTTATTTAAATGGAATTATAACCAGAGCAGTTCTCACTTAGCAAGTTATAGCAAATAACAAGCCCCCTAAAAGGCTTTCCTCCCCAGGGGGCTCACTTATGAAGATAGACAGAGACAATCCCTACCTTCGCATACCCATAAACATTAAAACGAAGTAGAAAAGCTGGGCTACTGCCTGGAGCATGGCAGCTACATAGGTTAGGGCAGCAGCTGACAGAACAGCACTGGCAGCATTGTATTCCTGAGTCGACACCATTCCGGTGCTGCTCAGCATCTGCCGCGCCCGATTGCTGGCATTATACTCTACAGGCAAAGTAATCAGGCTGAAGAGTACAGCCATGGCGAACAAAATAATGCCTGCTAGGACGACCATAGGTCCAAACTCGCTACCCCTGCTGAATATATAGATAATAAAGCCTAGAATCACAAAGATAAAGCCGAGATTACTGCCCAAGCTAGCCGCCGGCACTAAAGAAGTGCGAAACCTCAGAAAGGCATAACCAACCTTGTCTTGAACGGCATGCCCCACCTCGTGAGCTACAATTCCCAACGCGGCTACAGACGGATTATTAGCCACTGCCGGGGAAAGCCGCAACACTTTTTTGCTAGGGTCATAATGGTCACCCAGTCTGCCTTTCACTCCCTCAATCTTGACATTATTCAAGCCGTTAGCCCGAAGCAAAGTTCGGGCTGCCTCAGCCCCGGTGATGCGCTGTGAATTAGCTACCTTAGAATACTTCTTAAAAGCTGAGTTTACCTTTGTTTGGGCATAAATCATAAAGATAAAGGGGGGTAACATAATAAGAAACCAAAGCGGGTCAAAGAAAAACATCCTCTACATCCCTCCTTATACAAGCTCTAATTTTAATCAAAATATAAAATGAAGTCAAAGCAAAAGGCTGTTAATGAAATCACGCTGCCCCCGAATAAACTCCTCAGCTAACATTTCTCGCCTCCCCTCCAATTGAACCTGAAGTAACCCTAGAACTCCGTCTCCAGTCTCAACTCCGACAGCCGCTGGGGCTGGCTGGGGCAAGGCTACCACTTTACCCACTTCGCCAGATTTTTCCCTAGCTAAGGGTACGACTTCATTAATCTTCAACCGCTTGCCTCGCCACCAAGTGTAGCACCCTGGCCACAGGCCAAAGGCCCGGACTCGTCGCCACAATTCTAAAGCAGAAAGACGCCAGTCTATCTCTCCATCCCCTTTAGCTACAACTTTTGTATAAGTAGCTTGACTCTCATCCTGGGGTTGTGGTTCGATTTTTCCCCCCAGCCACAAAGGCAGTGTCTCCGTCAGTAATTGAGCACCGGCTTGAGCCAGCTTACCGGTAAGTAAACGAGTCGTATCATCAGCAGAAACAGAAACCTTTCTTTGACTCAGAATGGGTCCGCTGTCTAGACCAATGTCCATTAACATAATAGTGACCCCAGTGACCTCATCTCCTTGCAAAATAGCCGTGGCTATTGGTGATGAGCCACGATATCGAGGAAGAAGAGATGGATGGACATTAAGGCAGCCAAATCTGGGTAAATCTAATATTTCCGGTGGTAGAATGTGTCTGAAAGCTGCCACCACAATAAGCTCAGGAGCGAAACTAGCTAATCGGTCAACTGCACTACTATCCCTTAGTGTCTCTGGCTGAACCACTTGGAGTCCCTGAGACAACGCCAGCCCCTTTATCGGAGACAAAGCTACTCGCTGTCCTCGCCCAGCCCTCCTATCAGGTTGAGTATACACAGCAACTACTTGATAAGAGCTACGAATCAAAGACTGCAGGCTGGGCACAGCAAACTCCGGAGTGCCCATAAAAATGATTCGCGTCCCCATACTTAGAATATTTTTAAACGATTCTCCCTATTATGTCAAAAACTCCCTTGACACCACCAAAGACCACTATGCTACGCTATAAGGGTATTTGAGAAGCTGCCTCAGTTTATTCCTTTCAGTTTATCCTCTTCCCAATTACTTGTAGTTTACTATACATACACTCATTCATGATACCTCCTTGCAAAGCTTTTAGCTTCTTTATCTAGGCCACAAAGCTAACTTTTGAGGGAAAGAGATAAATTGAGGTCAGCACAAGAAATTTGGGAAGCAGCTCTAGGAGAGCTCCAAATTCAAGTTAGCAAGCCAAACTATGATACTTGGCTGAAGGATACTGCAGGTGTAAGTTATCAAGATGACCTTTTCGTGGTCAGCGTTCCCAACGTCTTCATTGCTGAGTGGCTAAAAAATCGCCTCCTTTCCTTAGTAAAAAGGACTTTAGCCAGCATTATTGGTAGAAATGTTAATGTCCAATTTCTGATTCAGACTCCTAGCCAAACTGACACCCACCTAGCCCACGCTTGGCAAGCTGATGGCGGGATAAGCTCAAAGCTAAAGGAGCCAATTAAACCACCCAGGTTTAATCAAAAGTATACCTTCGATACCTTCATCACTGGAGAGTCTAACCGTCTAGCTTATGCGGCTGCTTTAGAGGTTGCCGAAAAGCCGGGGCATACCTATAATCCACTTTTTATTTACGGTGATACTGGTGTGGGCAAGACACATCTGCTACATGCCATCGGACACGCGGTCAAAGCCAACAGGCTCCAGACACTTTATGTTAGCGCTGAGCAGTTTACTAACGAGTTTGTAATTGCCATCAAAAATAAGAAAATCGAGGACTTTCACCACAAGTTTACGAGTGCCAGTGTTTTATTAGTTGATGACATCCAATTTCTAATCGGCAAAGCACAAACTCAGGAATGCTTCTTCCACATTTTTAACCACTTATATGACGATAACTGCCAAATTGTGGTCACCAGCGACCGCTCTCCAAGAGCTATGTCCCCGCTCGGCAGAAAATTGAGGTCACGCCTTGAATGGGGGCTCATCGCCGATATACAGCACCCAGATTCGGAAACATGTCTAACCATCCTAAGTGTTAAAGCAAAGCAGCTAAAGGTATCTATTTCACCGGAAGTACTACAGTTTCTAGCAACACAATTTCAGCATAATATTCGTGAGTTGGAAGGCGCCTTAAACCGAATAGTCACCTACGCGAAGCTAAGCGGCACAAATCTAGACCTACACTTAGCTACACAGGCACTGACAGATATAGTGGCAAAAGACAATCGGCAAGAAGCCATGTTTACACCAAGGCTGATAATAGAGACTGTAGCTAATTATTATGCCCTCACCCCTGAAGCATTAACAGGTAAAATGAGGGATAAGAAAACCGCTTTAGCTCGCCAAGTTGCTATGTACTTGCTACGCGAGCAAAACCACTGCCGCTTGGCTGAAATTGGCAAACTATTAGGAGATAGAGACCACACAACTATACTCCACGGTTATGAAAAGATAGCTGCCGAAGTAAAGTCTGCCCCTCAGCTTAGTAAGTCGATTGAAGAAATCCGTCAAGGGCTAAAAATCAACAGAAAAACTCCAACTTGATTTTGCCCTTGTGGAAGAGTTAGGCAAGATCGTGGATAACTCTGCTAGTTTGTTGATAAGCCCAATAGATTGCAATATCGCCTTATTCCTTTCATAATATATAATCCTATCCACATAGAAACTTACCTTAGATGTTATTATTAAAAAATACCTATTCCCTTTAAATATTCAGAAATATAATATGGTGAATAAAGTTGAAATTATAGTTAAGTCTGGGGATGGTGGGGATGGTATAGCTAGCTTTCGTCATGAAAAATTTGTGCCGTTTGGTGGTCCTGATGGAGGAGATGGAGGAGATGGAGGCAATGTGTATATCAGTGCTGATAGAAGTGTTACTAGCCTAGAATGTTTTAGGCGTAAGCAGCAATTTAAGGCTGTGTCTGGGAAAAGTGGGGGTAAGCAGGAGAGGCATGGTAGCAAGGGTGATGACCTTATAATCATAGTGCCTTTGGGAACTGTGATATTTCTTAGAGAAGATGAGCAGGAAGTTCTGTTGGCTGACTTGAGTCAACAAGGGCAAAAAGTTTTGGTGGCTAAGGGAGGTAAAGGCGGGTTAGGTAATGTTCATTTTGCTACAGCAACAAATCAAGCTCCTAGAATAGCTACTAAGGGTGAACCTGGAGAGGAGCGCTGTCTTGTTCTCGATCTTAAACTTATTGCCGATGTGGGAATTATTGGGTATCCTAATGTTGGCAAATCCACTTTTTTGGCAACTATGTCTAGGGCTAAGCCGAAAATAGCTGATTACCCTTTCACCACCCGTGAGCCAGTTCTAGGTGTGGTTGAGGTCAAAATGAGGACCTTTGTTTTGGCGGAGATCCCTGGCCTTGTACAAGGTGCTCATCTTGGTAAAGGGCTGGGACATGATTTTCTGCGCCATGTACAAAGAACTAAGATATTGCTTCATTTGTTGGATGGTGGTTCTCTAACCATTATCGATGATATGAACAATTTGAACACAGAGCTGGCTTTATACAAGCCGTCACTGGCTAGAAAGCCTCAGCTTGTGGCGGTGAACAAGGTAGACTTACCTCAAGTTCAAGCTCGGCTGCCAGAGATAAGGCAGCTTTTTAATTCTCTGGGAGTGGCGGTTTTTTTCATTTCGGCGATTACTAAACAGGGTGTGCCTGAGCTTGTGTCTGCAGTAGCTGAAATGGTGGTTAGGGTTAGTAAGGAGGAGGCTGTGTCAGAAATGCCGTCGGTTGTTTTTCGACCTAAACCTAAAGTTAGGCGAGGTTAAAATGGATATAGGTATATTAGGTGGCACTTTTGACCCTATTCATTCGGGACACCTCATAATGGCTGAAGAAGCTAGATTAAGGCTTGGGTTTAGCCGGGTTCTCTTTGTCCCTACTGGGCAGCCGTGGCTTAAGGTAGATAGAGCTATTACTTTAGCAATCCACCGTGTAACAATGGTAAAGCGGGCTATTGCCACTAACCCTTACTTCGAGCTTTCGACTACTGAGGTAGACCGTCCTGGGCCTTCTTACACTGTCGATACTATAGCTATTCTGCAACAGCAACTAGGCACTGAAGCCAGATTCTTCTTCCTGTTAGGCTGGGATAGCCTAGCTGAGCTTCCCCAGTGGAAAGAGCCGAGCAGATTGGTACAAAAGTGTCAATTAGTGGCCATTCCTAGGCTGGGCTTGAATCCACCAGACTTAAAAGCCTTGGAATCGCCTATCGCTGGAATAACTCAAAGTGTGATTTGGCTCGATATGCCACCTATTGGCATCAGCTCTTCAGATATTCGAAAACGAGTAGCTCAAGGGCTATCTATTCACTATCTGGTGCCTGATGAGGTGGAGAGGTATATAGAGGAGCAGGGATTATATCGCTAAGCATTACTAAACATCCAAGTTCCTCACGCTTCTAGCGTGAGCCTGGATGAAGGATTTTCGTGGTGGGACTTCGCTGCCCATCAGCATATGGAATATCCGGTCGGATGCCATGGCATCCTCAACTTTTACCTCGAGCAGAGTTCGCGAGGCTGGATTCATAGTTGTTTCCCAAAGTTGTTCTGGACTCATTTCTCCCAGTCCTTTATAACGCTGGATTTCCAATTTGTTGCCTTCCAGTTGCTTAAGTTTGGCTTCCTTTTCCTTTTCTGAGTAGATCCAAAATTGTTGCTTGCCTGCTTGGATACGGTAAAGGGGTGGCTGGGCAATAAACAGGTGGCCTCGACTGATTATCTCTATCATATTTCTGTAGAAGAAAGTAAGAAGAAGCGTTCGGATATGGGAACCATCGACATCGGCGTCGGTCATGATAATTACTCGGTGATAGCGCAGTTTGGAAAAGTCTATCTGGTCGCCGATGCCAGCTCCTAGTGCGGTGATAATAGCCCGAATCTCTTCATGTTCCAAAATCTTGTCTTTAGGAGCCTTTTCTACATTAAGGATTTTACCTCGTAGTGGCAAAATGGCTTGGAAGCGGCGGTCTCGACCTTGCTTAGCTGAGCCTCCGGCTGAGTCACCTTCAACTAGATAAAGCTCGCATTCACCAGGATCGTTCTCTGAGCAGCCGGCTAGCTTCCCAGGAAGCGTAGCTGCTTCAAAGCTGCTTTTTTTGAAAATAAGGTCACGAGCCTTCCGGGCTGCCTCTCTGGCTTTAGCAGCGATGAGGCACTTGCCTATGATTGCCTTGGCTTCGTCAGGATGTTGCTCAAGATATAAAGATAGGCCATCGGCGACTACGGCTTCAACCTGGGTTTTTACTTCAGGATTGCCTAACTTGGCTTTGGTTTGACCCTCAAACTGGGGCTCAGCAAGCTTGACACTGATAACGGACGTTAGCCCGTCCCGAACATCGTCACCTATCAGATTAGGCTCAGTGTCTTTTAGCAACTTATTCTTTCGGGCATAGTCATTAAGGACACGGGTTAGCGCTGAGCGGAATCCAGTAAGGTGGCTGCCTCCATCTATGGTGTTGACACAGTTAGCGAAGCTAAGCATAGATTCAGTAAAGCCATCATTGTATTGCAAAGCTACTTCAACCATGGTGCTGTTGACTGTGTCAGATAGGTAAATTGGCTGGTGATGAAGAACTTGCCTGTTTTTGTTAATTCGCCTAATAAGGCTAGCTATGCCACCTTCAAAGTAGAACGTTGCCTCTTGGTCAACCCTCTCATCTTTGAAGCTTATTTCTAGGTTCTTGTTCAAATAGGCTAGCTCTTTAAGGCGCTGGCAGATTGTATCGAAGTCGTAATTAAGCTCACTGAAAATTTCTGTATCAGCTAGGAAAGTGATGATGGTTCCGGTATCATCGGTATCGCCGATGACTTCTATATCTCCGAGGGGGGTACCGTGTTGGTATTCTTGGTAATACACCTTGCCTTGGCGTTTGACCTCGACCTTGAGCCAGGAAGACAGGGCATTTACTACTGAAGCGCCAACACCGTGTAATCCGCTGGATACTGTGTAGGTATGCCCGCCAAATTTAGCTCCGGCGTGAAGTCGAGTCATAACTGCTTCTAAAGCTGAAGTGTTAGTCATCGGGTGGATATCCACTGGGATGCCTCGGCCATTGTCGGCAACTGCCACCGAGCTATCTTTATGAATTGATATCTGAGTTCGGTCGCAGCAGCCAGCCATTGCCTCATCTATGCTGTTGTAGACTATCTCATAGACGAGGTGATGTAGCCCGTGTTGGTCAGTGCTACCGATATACATGCCCGGGCGCCGTCGCACTGCCTCCAGGCCATCTAGAACACGGATATCTTGTGCACTATAGTCTTCGAATGTATTGACGGCTTCTTGTGACATAGCTAATGTGCTTTAGCTAGAGATATAACGATTCACCAGCAATTCTAGATTAGGAATAATGGGTGCGGAGGACGACTTGCTAATCCCATATTTAGTGCCTGTGAAACCAAATTGCGCAAGGGATTGCATTGAACTTATTATATCATATTGTGCTACAAATTGAAAGGCTAAAATATTAGGGATGTGCGAAACTACTCTGTCTACAAAAGAAGGTGCTGAGTCAACAGTCACCCAGTCTTGAACTCTGCAAAGCTGAGTTTCAATCCCGTTGTCCAACTAGCTTCAAGTGGCTTCCCTAGTGAATATTAACCACGGGAGTAAGTAGCAGTTCGCTGTGTCTTTCAGGTAATGCGCGAAGGGAATCAGGGCAGTTTACGGCATTCTCTCAACATGTTGCCAGGCTCACTTGGGAGATTGCAAGGCTTCCAGCAGTAGGTCGGCAAGGAATTTCACCTGTTCCCCCTTAGGTGCCCTGCGTTGCAGCCGGCCGTAACAGGCCATACAGGGAGTGACCAAGGTACTCATACCATATTTCTGAGCGTATTGAAAGATTGCATCAGGAGCGATGACACAACAGTACCTGGGAATGTCAAGCACCTCGAGCCCGTCTATCTGGTCCAACCAAGCTCGATAGTTAGACCAGTTCAACTCCCAGTCACGCTTAGGAACATATACCCAGCTACGGTGTTGTCCGCCCGGGAAGTAGGCGATCCCCGTGGGCTGGCTCAGGCGCAGGGATGCCTGACGCATTGGCTCGTCCAGCTTGTCCAGATAGTACAGTTGCTCCACATCACAGTCAGGATAAAACTGCCGGGCTAGATAGATGCACCAAGAACACAAGTATAGGATTCGCTTAGCTCCTAGTTCTCGTGCTTGGTTAATGTTCATCGCTATCAACTCTTTGGCTGCCAAGTCGGCTTCACGCCTATTTTCGCCTCTCCTCACTTGGTAGGCTATCATCGGTGCGCCGCAGCAGTACTCCTTTTCTAGTAGCGTGTAATCTATACCCAAGTTGTCCAAGAGGTGGAAAGCAGCCCATACGGCATCTAGGGTGCCGTAACAAGCACAACCTACAACCACGACATTTTCTGACCCTTCCCTCTTTCGCCTGATGCCTAGACCTCCTAGTACGGCATCGCGCAAGACGGGGACAGTGTAGACGAGTCCACTCCTTCTAGCATCTTCTATTAATTGCTCCAGGTTCCTGCCTGCCTCAATAAGTTCATGTGCTCTCCGTGGTATTGAACGAATGCCTCGCACATGGCGTGTCATCTGAAACCTCCTTGCCATAAGAACGTTCTTAACATAGCCCAGTACGCGCCCATAAGGCTAGCTACTATTCTTCATGATTCTACCACCAGAATACCTTGGGGTAAACTATTTTCTTAGCGGCAAATTGTTATGCCGACTCAGGTTTGATTTGAGTTTCGCACATCCCTAAATATTTAGGATTGTTGACACCTATGCGGTGGGCTGATAAAATGTTTTTTGGTTTGGCTCAATTAGGATAAAGGGGGATAAATGGTTCTAATTGGTGAAAGCATTCACATCATTTCTAAGCAGGTGAGCGACGCTGTAAGGGATCAAAATCCGAAGGTAATTCAGGATTTGGCTATAGCTCAGGCTGAAGCTGGGGCTGACTATATAGACTTAAATCTTGGCCCGGCGAGAAAGAACCCGGAAGAGGTAACGCAGTGGCTGGTTAATACGATTCAAGAGGTCACTGATGTACCGCTGTCGATTGATACCTTGAACCCCGTAGCTATGGAAGCGGGTCTTAAAGCGTGCAAGAAAAGACCTTTGCTTAACTCCTCCTCAGGGAGGACCGACAGCAAGGACCAAATGCTACCTTTGGCCAAGAAATACTCTACTGATGTAGTCATCTCGGTGCTGACTGATAAAGGTTGTCCCCCTGACGTCGACTCGAGGACAGAGAGCATTATGGAGACAGTTGCCTATGCCAATGAGCTTGGCATTCCCAATGAGGATATCTGGGTTGACCCTATTATCTTACCTGTCAGCGCTGACCAGAAACAGGTTGCTGAGGCTGCGGAATTCATAAAGATACTATCTGACCTCCTGCCTGGCGTTAAATCAACAGTAGGGCTGTCAAATGTGTCCAA
This sequence comes from Dehalococcoidia bacterium, assembly GCA_011170325.1. Lineage (GTDB taxonomy): Bacteria > Chloroflexota > Dehalococcoidia > GIF9 > UBA5629 > W265. The sequence goes on from DUEX01000002.1 coordinate 59,772, forward strand.
CGGGACACCTGATGAGCTTAGAGGTATCCTTAATCGTACCTATATGGTAATGCTGGGGAGAAACGGACTATATTCGGCAATTGCCGATGTCCTGGACAAGGAGCTTATAAGCTTGAATAAAGGTAAACTGCCTAACGTTGTCGACCTTATTTATAAGACGATGGATGGAGAGACTGTAGATATAGCTTCCTTGTCACAAAAAGAACAGGATTATGTGAAAACCACCAAAGTGCTCATGGGAGAGACACTTTATTCTCACGCTTGGCTTGAGAGTTAGGATTCTCGGTAAAGGAGTGAACAATGGAATACAAAGCACCTTTGGAGACCTATTCTGGAAAAGTGGGCGAGGTAGTGATTGGAAAGGGAGAAAAAGCTATAAAGATTGGTGGGGAGAGTGTTCTCCCCTTTCATTTTTTTGAGGGAACAATTGAAAATCGGCCACGGATTGCTTTAGAAGTTTATGATACTGAGCCAGAGGGTTGGGCGGAATGGGTACGTGAGCCGTATAAGGATGTTCTTTCAGACCCAGCTGGGTGGGCGAAGAAGTGCTTGGACTTTGGTGCTGACCTTGTCTGTCTCCGCTTGGCGAGCACCGACCCAGCCGGGGCAAATGCTCCGGCTGACAAGGCTGCCGATATGGTTAAGCAGGTAGTATCAGCTATAAAGGCGCCGGTTATCGTCTGTGGTTCGGGGGATGAGGCGAAGGATGTTGAGGTGTTGACCAAGGTGGCGGAAGTCTGTGATGGCGATAAGCTCCTGTTAGGTCCGGTGGTCAAGGAGAACTACGAGCTGATAAGCAAGGCAGCTTTGGACCACGGACATTGCATAATCGCCCAGACCCCACTGGATATAAATTTGGAGAAGGAGTTGAACGTAAAGCTTTTGAAGTCTTTGCCTCTTGACAGGATAGTCATCGACCCGCTGAGTTCAGCTCTAGGTTATGGCATGGAATACAGCTTCACCATAATGGAGAGAACCAAGCATATCGGGGTCATGTTTGGAGATGGCACGATGCAGATGCCCATCATTGCTGACCTTGGCGGCGAGTGCTGGAAGACGAAACAGGCTAAAGAAAGCCAGGAGCAGGGTCTTCTGTGGGAAAGCGTCACTGCTCTCAGCCTTCTCTTGGCTGGAGCTAATATCCTGGTGCTGAGGCATCCTGAAAGCCTCAAGTTGATGAGGGAAGTTGTTGATGGGAGAATATAAAATTGATAATGATTCTTAATATGTTGTATAATAGATATGAGTGACCTAGAAGGAGGTAAATCAGATGGCGGTAGTTGAAAAGAAGAAGCATACGAGGAGGGACGAAGTCAATGAAATCATCAGGGCGGATGATTTGTGGGAACCAGTGGGGCATACACCAATGGCCGAAATCCCAGATTTGAGAAACTGGGATATGAGGCTGATGAAGCAGTATAAGCCGCTTTATGCGCCTATGTGTGATTTGTGCTGCTTCTGCACCTATGGCAAGTGTGACCTCACTGGCGACAAGAGGGGGGCTTGCGGCATTGATATTTCTGCCCAGCAAGCCAGAGTTGTTCTCTTGGCCTGTTGTATGGGCATGTCAGCTCACGGTGGGCACGGCCGCCACGTGCTTCACTATTTGATTGAGAAATATGGCAGAGATTACCCAATCAATCTGGGAGACCAGGTAGCTGTAGAGGCGCCGCATATAAGGACAGTCCTCGGACTCAAGCCGGAAACTCTAGGCGACCTGGAAAAAGCTCTTGAGTATGTGGAGAGTCAGCTTATTCATCTCATCTCGTCTCTGCATACTGGTCAGGAGGGGTCGGCGCTTGACTATGAGTCGAAGGCGCTTCATGCTTCGATGTTGGACCATGTGGGCATGGAGGTTTGCGACATTGCTGAAATCGTGGGCTTCAATTTCCCAACATCTGTGGCTGATACGCCGCTGGTGGACATGGGCTGGGGGGCCATAGATAAAACAAAGCCAACGATTCTTCTGGTCGGGCATAATCCGGTCACCGCCGTCCCCATTGTTGACTACATAAACGAACATGGTCTGCAGGACAAAATTGAGGTTGGTGGTATATGCTGCACCGCCTTGGAAGTGACCAGATATAGCGAGAGAGCCAAGATAGTTGGTCCGCTATCCCGTCAGCTTTACTTTGTTAAGACCGGCTTCGCCGATGTTATCGTTACGGATGAGCAGTGCATCAGGACTGATATGCCTCAGCAGGCTGCCGCAGTTGGCTCAGCCCTCATTGCCACCACCGACAAAGCTTCCTACGGGCTTGAGGATATGACTAAGAGAGAGGCTGATGAAATAGTTAAGGATATGGTTAAGGGGAAGCAGACATTGATATTTGACCCGGAGAAGGCCGCTGAAGTGGCGGTAAAGGTAGCTTTGGAACTGGCGCCGAAAAGAAAGAAGGAACTGGTGACACCGGAGCAGGTGCCTGAGCTAGCTAAAGACCATCGGCTGTGCAATATGTGCAGCCAAGTTTGCCCCAATTTGCTGCCGGTTGGCGATGCCGTGGAAGCAGCTAAAAATGGCAATCTGGAGCCGTTAGCTGAGGTGTTCAGCAAATGTATCGGCTGTGGCAAATGTGAGCAGGAATGCCCCCGCCATGTGCCCATCTTCAAGATGATGCAGGCTGTAGCCGGAAGTGAAACATGGAAAGTCAGAGCCGGGCGAGGACCGGTTATGGATACCGAGATAAGGAAGGTTGGGGCGCCACTCGTCCTGGGCACTATACCCGGGATAATCGCCATTGTTGGCTGCTCCAATTTCCCTGAGGAAATCAACGAAGTAGCTGATATAGCTGAGGAGTTTGCCAAAAGAAAATACATTGTGGTGCTCACTGGTTGCTCAGCTATGACGGCCGGGATGAAGAAGGACAAGGAGGGCAAGACGCTTTATGAGAAATATCCGCCTGATTTCGATGCTGGCGGTGTTGTTAATATCGGTTCCTGTGTGGCTAATGCCCATATAACTGGCGCTGCCATGAAGGTGGCTAATATCTTTGCCACCTTACCTCTGAGGGGGAATTACGAGGTCATAGCTGACTACATTTTAAACCGGGTTGGTGCCTGTGGTCTGGCCTGGGGGGCTATGTCTCAGAAAGCAGCATCTATCGGCACGGGCTGCAACCGTTTGGGAATCCCGGTGGTCTTGGGTCCTCATTCCTCAAAATACAGAAGGCAATACGTAAGCCGCAAGGAGGAGGATGACTGGACGGTGATGGATGGCAGGGAAAGGAAGCTGGTGGATACTGAAGAGCCGTCGCCGGAGCATCTAGCTTATGTGGTAGAGTCCAAGGAAAGGGCGATAGTTACTATGGCTAAGTTGTGTATCAGGAAGAACGATACTCCTCAGGGGCGACAGATAAAACTTACCCATTATATTGCTTTGCACAAGCAGTATCTGGGGACTTTGCCCGATGACCTTCATATATATGTGAGGAAAACTTCAGATATACCCATCTTCTTTAAGAAAGAAGTGATGGCATACTTGGAGAAAGTCGGCTGGAAGGAGAAACCAGTTCTGAGCCTGCCTACTCTGGTTGGGACTTATCCATCGGAGGTACCTTTAGACGCCGTTGTTCACTAGGAGTGAGTTGTAAGGTAGGAGAAACCGCATGCGGGTTTTAATAGCTATACAGGGCTATTACGGTCAGAGAATGGTGGATAATATCAGGCAGCACTGTCCGGCCGACTGGGAGGTAAGTTCTTACACCTTCCCAGCGGAGTTACCAGCTATTATTGACGACCCTGCTGAACTTCTGCCTCGGGAGTTGCCGGCGGCTGATTTGCTCATATCTCTTGGTGAGCACCCTGGGGTAGCCCAGATGATTCCGGACATGGTGGAGAGGAGTCGTGCTAAAGCAGTGATCGCTCCGGCGGATAACCGTGCTTGGTTGCCGCCTGGCTTAGCCAGGCAAATTCAACGGAAGCTGGAATCTGTAGGGGTTGAGATGGTCTATCCAGTTCCCTTTTGTTCTTTAACAGAAAAGGATAGCCAAGACCCTTATATTCGTGAGTTTGCTAGGTATTTCGGTAGACCCGAGGTCGATATAGATTTCGATAGAGACAGAATAAAGCAGGTCACTGTTATCAAAGAGGCTCCCTGTGGTAGCACCCGGTTCGTAGCTGATGGCTTGATTGGTGTCTGGGAAAGGGATGCTGTAGAGAAAGCTGGGCTTTTGCATCACCAGTATCCCTGTCTGGCAACGATGGTGATGGACCGGGAGTTTGAAGATACCTTGATGCACCGTGCTGGGCTTATGACTAAACTGGCAGTAGAGAGGGCTATCAAAAGCATTAAAGCAGCTTAAACAAGGAGGTTCAATATCATGACTACAACTTTACCATATCATAGGGTTAATGTGTTGACCGGGACTAAGGCGGCTAGAATTATTGAGGATGCAGGAGAATATGCTCACCTGATTAAGCGAGCCCGGAGGCCTCTTCTGGTACTTGGGGCGCGAACTCTCACCATGTCTCTGGATGGGAGGCTTCTCATAGAGTATGCTGCGGACATAGCCAGCGCCATTGGTATTCCAATATGCGCTACTGCCCACACCAAGAAGAAGCTGCTCGAGCTAGGCGTTGAGCCAGCCAGCAGCTATGACATAACAGAGATAGTCAACCATCTCAAAGACCCGGAGTGGCGGGGAGTCAAAAAGGAAGGCAATCACGATTTGGTGATGTTTCTGGGATTCAGGACTGATTTTGGTGAGCAGGCTCTGTCGACATTGAAGCATTATGCTCAGCACCTCAAAACTATGACTCTGTGCAAATATTACTATCCTCACGCCAGTTATTCCCTTCCTAATCTCAAGGACGAGAAGTGGAAGGAATTCCTGGATAATCTGATAACTAATTTAAAGGAGAAGGAGGCATAAAATGGCAGGAATTTTCCCAGTAGATGTTGGACCCCAATATGAGGGCGAAGTAATCAGAAAAGGCGACATGTATGTCGAGTTTGGCGGGCCAGAAGTAAAAAGCAAGTTTGAGTTGGTAACTCTAAAGAGCCCTGATGAAGTTGAGAACGAGAAGATAGAGGTTGTCGGGCCGAACATAGCTGATATGAAGGAAGGGGCGAGTTATCCCATGGCTCTAATGATCGATGTTGCCGGTGCTGGGTTAGAGAAGGATATGGAGCCCGTCTTGGAGAGAAGGATACACCTCTATACTAATTACATAGAGGGGCTGTATCATATGAATCAGAGACAGGATATGTGGCTTAGGTTAAACAAGGACTCCTTTGCTAAGGGGCTTAATTCGCTTGAAGAGATAGGCAAGATACTAATGTTCCTTTATACCTCGGAGATAGATATCATCGAGAAGATTTCCATGACTTTTATTACCGATGAGAAGAAGGTAGAAGAGCTTCTGACTGAAGCCATGAAAATCTATAATGAGAGAGATGAAAAAGCCAGGGGGTTGAAGGAAGAGGATGTAGAGGAGTTTTATAGCTGTGCCTTGTGTCAGAGTTTTGCGCCGACTCATATATGTGCCATAACTCCAGAGAGAATTGCCAATTGTGGGGCAATAAACTGGTTTGATGGCAAAGCTGCCTATAAGCTTGACCCAGAGGGGCCAATACAAGAAGTTAAGAAAGGTGAGCCCATAGACCCGATAAGGGGCGAGTACACAGGGGCTAATCAGCTAGCTGCAGAAAAATCAATGGGAGCTTATACGCGCGTTTATCTCCACAGTGCCTTCGAGTATCCGCATACCTCTTGTGGCTGCTTTCAGGCAATCTGGTTTTACATCCCTGAAGTTGATGCCTTTGGCATTGTCCACCGGGACTTTGCTGGTGAGACTGTAGTTGGTACGCGCTTCTCAACTATGGCTGCGGATACCAGCGGTGGTCGTCAAGTGGAGGGCTTTTTGGGCTTGGCGCTAGAGTATCTCCGGTCGCCTAAATTCCTCCAAGCTGACGGCGGAATCAAGCGGCTGGTGTGGGCGCCTAAAGAGATAAAAGAGATGTATAAGGATGTTATACCTGAAGACTTGTATGACAAGATAGCTACGGAAGAGGATGTCAAGAACGTCGATGAGCTGGTTGAGTTTCTGGATAGAGTAGGCCATCCGTGGGTAAAGGGTGAGGTGGAGCTTCCTGTATAAGATGAATTAGGAGGTTTTTATGGCGCTTAAAGGGACTGATATTGTAAAGAGGCTTCCTGAAGGGGGCAAGAAGAATTGTCGGGAATGTGGCTTCCCCACCTGTTTTGCTTTTGCCATGAAGCTGGCTGGAGCAGGTGCCTCCCTTGACAAGTGCCCTTATCTTTCTCCGGAAGTTAAGGCTGAGCTAGAGGATGCCTTGGCACCACCTATTAAACTAGTATCTATAGGCTCCGGTGATAACAGCTTGCAGATCGGAAATGAAGAGGTGGTCTATAGACATGAGAAGACGTTCGTGCATCAGCCGGGCGTCGCTCTACTCATTTCAGATAAGGAGGCTGAAGCGGAGGTCGATGAGAAGATAAAGAAGATAAAGGATTTGCAGTTTCCTTGGGTGGGGCTGACCCTAAGAGCTGACCTTCTGGCACTGCAATTTGAGTCAGGGGATAAAGCCAAGTTTGAAGCCTTGGTGAAGAAGGTCTGTGACAGCACTGACTTTAGCATAGTCTTAATGTCTGAAGATGTCGATGCCTTGCTTTCAGCTCGGAGCATATGTGGTGATAGGAAGCCTTTGCTTTACCCGGTAACCAAAGATAATATCGACAAGGTGATTTCCGGTATCAAGGACTCACCGACGCCGGTGGCGGTCAGGGGAAATAGCGTGGAGGAACTGATACCGCTTACCGTCAAATTGAAGGACGCTGGCATTGAGGAAGTAGTCCTGGACCCAGGTTCCAAAAATATGCAGGAAGCGATAAGGGACCAGACTTTAATTCGGCGAGCCTCTTTGAAGCAGAACTTCAGGCCTCTCGGCTATCCAACCATAGGATTTCCTTGTTTCTTGGCTAAAGATGAAATCAGGGAGATTCTCTTCGCCGCCATGTTCGTAATTAAGTATCCTGGCATCATCGTCCTCTCTGACATTGATGAGAGTTCATTATTACCACTATTAGTTCACAGGCTCAATATCTATACCGACCCACGAATACCTATGTCAGTAGAGGAGAAAGTTTATGAGATAGGTGAGCCGAACGAAGACTCACCGGTTCTGGTTACCAGCAACTGGGCATTGACCTACTTCATTGTCGCCTCGGAAATTGAAGGTAGCAAAGTTCCGACTTGGCTGTGTGTCAAGGAAGCTGAAGGGCTTGGTGTCCTCACTGCCTGGGCAGCCGGGAAGTTCTCTGGCGATTCTGTGGGACCATTTATCAAAAAGTCTGGAGTTGAAGGTAAAGTAAAGCACAGGAAACTAGTTATCCCGGGCAAGGTAGCCCGGATTAGAGGTGAGCTAGAGGAGGCACTGCCGGACTGGGAGATTATAGTTGGGCCCAGGGAAGCCAGCGAGATACCAGCCTACCTGCCAGGTCTCGTGAAGAAGTGGAAGAACTAAAGCAGCAACTGGCGGAGATCCTGACCCCGGATAGGAAAGACAGGAGCCAGTTAATTCCCATTCTTCAACAAATTCAGGGGAAGCTCGGTTACCTCTCCCCAGAGGCGATGCTGGCAGTCGCCGAGTTTGTAGAAATTCCCGGGAGCACGGTCTATGGCATCGCCACCTTCTATAATCAATTTCGCTTTACTCCTCTGGGGAAGCATCCGGTGAAAGTATGTATGGGCACTGCTTGCCACTTGGCTGGGGGCAAGCTCGTCTTAGAGGCGATGGCAAGAGAACTGGACATCGAAGTCAGTGGCATCACCCCTGACCACGATTTCAGTCTGGACAGGGTAGCTTGCATTGGCTGCTGTGCTCTGGCTCCAGTGGTGGTTATCGACGATTCCGTCTATCCGAGGATGACGCCTCCGAAGGTGGAGGAGGTTTTAGTATCTGTTAAGCCAGCAAGCCAGGAGCAATCAGAAAAACAGTAATGGTTTCTGATGACCTTTGAAGAGATTCAGAAGCAGGCAAAGTCAGATTGGGATTCCCTTTACCATGGCGAAGTTCCTCATATCCTCATCGGCACAGCCACTTGCGGCCGAGCTGCCGGGGCACTGCCGGTAGTCGAAGCCTTTAACAAGGAACTAGCAACGCGGAATGCTCAAGCTAAGGTGACCGAGGTTGGCTGTATCGGGCTTTGCTCCCTTGAGCCTTTGGTTACCATAATCAAGCCGGGTTCTTTCACAGTCTGCTATAACAGTGTTACCCCTCAGGTTGTGTCGACTCTTGTGGAAGGCTACGTTTTGGGCGATGACCCTTGCCTTGAGCTGGCTTTGGGCACAGTTGAGGGAGGTGAAGGTGAGGCCGTCTATATTCCTGAATTATCCAAGTTTGAGCACGAGCTCCGCTTAATTCTTCGTAATTGTGGGTATATCAATCCTGGGAATATAAACCATTATATCGTCAATGGGGGCTATAATGGCTTGGCTAAGGCTTTGAAGATGGAGCCGATGGCCATAATTGAGGAGGTAAAGAAGTCCGGTCTCAGGGGGCGAGGAGGTGCTGGCTTTCCCACTGGGATAAAGTGGGAGCTTTGCCGGCAGGCTTCCAGCGAGATTAAATATGTAATCTGTAACGCTGATGAGGGAGACCCTGGGGCCTTTATGGATCGGGTCGTTTTGGAGAGCGACCCGCAACAAGTTATAGAAGGGATGATTGTCGCTGGCTATGCTGTTGGTGCCCGAGATGGGTTTATCTATATTCGGGCTGAATATCCTTTAGCCATCGAGAGGTTGAAAGTCGCTCTGGAACAGGCAGAGAAGTTGGGGTTATTAGGCGATAGTATTTTGGGCAGTGATTTCAGCTTTCACATAAAAATAGCCCAGGGGGCGGGGGCTTTTGTCTCTGGTGCAGAGACGGCTTTGATGATGGCAATAGAGGGCAAGCGCTCGATGCCAAGGCCGCGTCCACCATATCCTGTTGAATCAGGCTTGTGGGGTAAACCAACCTTGCTTAACAATGTAAAGACCTATGCTTACGTTCCTTTAATACTTAGTCATGGGGCAGAGTGGTTTTCGAGTATGGGCAGTGAAGGCAGCAAAGGCACAGCCGTGTTTGCTCTGGCGGGGAAAATGGTCAACACCGGTCTAGCAGAAGTAGCCATGGGCACAACTTTACAGGAACTCATCTTCGACATCGGTGGTGGTATCTGGGGTGGGAAACAGTTTAAAGCGGTGCAGATTGGTGGTCCTTCGGGTGGCTGCCTGCCACAAAGTATGTTAGATACCCCGGTTGATTTTGATTCGCTCCGTGAAGCTGGAGCGATTATGGGCTCTGGTGGTGTCATTGCTATGGATGAGGGTAACTGTATGGTTGATGCTGCCAAATTCTTCCTTGACTTTACTCAAAAGGAATCCTGTGGCAAATGCACAACTTGTCGACTGGGGACAAAGCAGATGCTGGATATATTGGAGGACGTTACTGCTGGCAGAGGCAGGATTGAGGATGTGGATTTACTAGTTGAACTGGCGGAGGATGTAAGGGATGGGTCGCTATGTGGCTTGGGGCGAACAGCGCCCAATCCAGTTCTGACTACCATTCGCTATTTCCGTGATGAGTATGAGGCTCATATCCTAGAGAAGCGGTGTCCAGCACTGGTATGCAAGGAGCTTATCGCCTATTATATTCTTCCTGACAAATGTGAACGAGGCTGCGAGCACTGCGTCCTAGGCTGTCCAGTAGAGGCAATCACCACCAATGAGAAGGGGATAAAGGTCATTGACCAGACAAAGTGCACCAAATGTGGCAGTTGCGAGTTGGTCTGCCCGCCGGAGTATAATGCGGTAGTAAGATTATCACCGCCAAGCTTAGTCCCATCATCGCAGGTCAAGGAGTCTGACGGAGTAATACCAGAGGAAAAGTAAGGTGACAACAACGATTGCAGTCGCTGGAAAGGGTGGGGTCGGTAAGACGGCTATTGCTGCCTTACTGATAGATTTGCTATCTAAGAAGGGGGTAGTCCTGGCTATTGATGCTGATCCTAGTACCAACCTTAATGATGCTCTGGGCCTGTCTCTCAGGGAAACTGTGGGCAGAGCTCGTGAGGAGTTAACTGAGGATATCAAAAAGGGGCGTCTTTCTCCTACGATTTCTAAACAGGATGTCCTTGATATGAGGATAATGGAAGCCTTGGTGGAGTCGCCAAAAATCGACCTCTTAGCTATGGGACGTCCTGAGGGTCCAGGGTGCTATTGTGCCGCCAATCATATGCTACGCCTCTCCATGGAGCGATTAGCAAAGAATTACGATTATATGGTTATGGATTGTGAAGCCGGGATGGAACACGTAAGTCGGCAGACAACACAGGATATAGATTTCTTGCTTACTATCTCTGACCCAACGATGCGGGGCATTACTGCAGCTGCCCGAATGAAGGAGCTGATTAAAGAGATGAGAACCAAAGTTGGGAAAGTCTATCTGGCGGTTAACCGGGTTAAAGATGGTCTTCCTCAGGAGATAGAGAAAGCTATTGGCGATTTTGGACTTGACCTTATCGCTACTATACCTGAAGACCCATATCTTGCTGAGTTGGAAATAAAGGGGAAGCCGATAATAGAACTCCCTGAAGATTCGCCACTTCAACTTAGAGCCAAGGAGATAGTCGCTAAATTCGGGCTGTGATTAGCCTTCTCTAAGGGGTGTTCTCTTGGTGGGGCAAGTCGAGGGGCTGTTGTAAGTCAGGAATGAAGGCGCCGACAGAGAGTAGATTATGTGATTGCCACAAGAGGTGGCATCGCTAGCCTGTTCTGCCAAATTCCTTTTCTAGCTGGCGTGAGCTTAGGTGAATCATAGTGGGTCTGCCGTGGGGGCAGGTTCGAGGTTGAGCCGTCTGTTCCAGTTGCTTCATCAGCTCTCTCATTTCATCGGTAGTTAGTGAGTCTCCGGCTTTGATGGCGCTGTGACAAGCTAAGGATTGAGCTATTCTTTCTTCTTGGCTCAGTATTCCTTCATCGCTGGTTAGAGAATCCAGCAATGTCATCACGGCTTCGGCTAGGTTTCCTTCCTTTATTATCGCTGGCACAGCTCTTAGCAAGTAACTTCTGCTTCCGAAAGGCTCGAGGCTGACGCCGAATTGGCTGAGAAATTCGCCCTTGGTTTTCAGAATCTCTTCTTGCTTGGGGCTTAATTCTATGGTTATCGGCTCAAGAAGTCCTTGAATTTCTACCTTCTGCTGGGAGCGCTGGGCTAGGATTTTTTCAAAAAGGATGCGCTCATGGGCGGCATGCTGGTCAATAAGGTAAAGCCCTTCAGGCCCTTCAGCCATGATGTAGCTACTGGCTAGTTGTCCCATCACTCTAAGGATAGGCAAAGAGGTCATCTCATTGCTTTTCAATGTCCATAGGCTCGGCGGTGATGTAGGTGGAGGGGTGGCAGTTGTGACCCTTGGCAGCGGGGCTTTAACTAATGCCTTCTTTAATGACTTTTCTACAGATGCATAGACAGTCTGGTTATTACGAAATTTCACCTCCGTTTTAGTGGGATGGACATTGACATCGACCTCCTGTGGTGGCAAAGAAACATTTAAGGACACAATAGGGTGCTTGCCGGTGATGAGCAAGCCTTGGTAGGCGTCTTCGGTAGCTCGAACTAAGAGGCTGCTGCGTACCCAGCGGCGGTTGACGAAGAAGCTAAGGTAACCGCGACTGGAGCGGGCTAAGGAAGCTGGGCTTACCAAGCCAGTGATGCTGGGAACTTGGTCTGCTCCATCTATTTCTAGCATCTGCTGAGCTA
>DUEX01000020.1 GCA_011170325.1 Dehalococcoidia bacterium
AGCCAGAGCTGTTGCTGGTGAAGCCGGGGTTCCTTTTTACTCTATCAGTGGCAGTGAGTTTGTGGAAATGTTTGTTGGTGTCGGTGCTTCCAGGGTTAGAGACCTCTTTGACCAAGCCAAACGCAATGCACCGTGCATTGTCTTCGTCGACGAGATTGATGCTGTGGGCAGACACCGCGGCGCTGGCTTAGGTGGTGGTCACGATGAACGGGAGCAAACCTTGAACCAGATACTGGTAGAAATGGATGGCTTCGATAGCAGCACTAATATTATTGTCCTCTCCGCTACTAATCGCCCTGATATCCTCGACCCGGCTTTGCTGCGACCCGGTCGTTTTGACCGTCATGTTGTTATCGACCAACCAGATATAAATGGTCGCAAAGCCATCCTCGAAGTTCACGCTAAGGGTAAACCTTTAGCCAAAGACGCAAATTTGGAAGTAATAGCTAAACAGACTTCCGGCTTCAGTGGCGCCGATTTAGCCAACTTAATCAATGAAGCAGCTATTCTGGCAGCCAGGCATGACCGCAAAGATATTGGTACAAAGGAATTAGAAGATTCCATTGACCGCGTTATCGCCGGTCCGGAAAAGAAGGGGCGGGTGATAACTCAGAAGGAAAAGGAAATTATTGCCCTTCATGAAACCGGGCACGCATTAGCAGCCAAAATGCTACCAAATGCCGACCCAGTGCACAAAATCTCTATTGTGGCTCGAGGAATGATGGGAGGCTGGACACGCTTTCTGCCTAGCGAAGACCGCCACTTATGGACACAGTCTCAGTTTGAGGATAGGTTAGTAGTAAGTCTAGCCGGGCGAGCCGCTGAAGAGATTGCCTTCAGTGAAATATCTACCGGAGCCCAAAACGACTTGGAGCAGGCAACTAACCTTGCCCGAAAAATGGTAACCGAATACGGAATGAGCGATAAACTAGGACCTCGCACCTTCGGTCGCCGGGAGGAACTCGTCTTCCTCGGTCGTGAAATCCACGAGCAACGGAACTATAGCGAGAAAGTAGCCGAGGAAATTGATGAGGAGGTTCATGCTATTATTCAACATGCCTACGATACTGCCAAGAAAATCCTGACCGAAAATAAGGAAAGGCTAAAGTTCATCGCTGAAACCCTCATAACTAAGGAGACTATCGAAGAGGCAGAATTTGAGGCATTGCTCAAAGAACCACTGCCATCGTCTCAGCTAGAAGCCACACCAGCTTCTTAATAAAGCCACAGCTGCAGGCTAAACATTAACTGATGCCGAAGTTACATGATTCAGATAACCCCAGAGCTTGTCTCACCCGAACTCATAATTGACAAAGTTAGGAAGGACGATTATGGTGCTATCGTTAGTTTCATCGGCACAGTACGCAATATATCTCAAGGTAGGAAGGTTGCTTTCCTGGAGATTGAGACCTGCGAGGAAAAGGCTGAGGCAAAACTCCACCAGATAGTCTCCGAGGTCAACCAAAAATGGCAGCTTCAGGACATAGTTATTTGCCGCAGAATTGGCAAGCTAGAAGTCGGCGAAATCGCCCTGGTTATTGCTGTAGCTGCACCTCATCGCCAAGAAGCTTTTCAAGCTTGCCAGTATGTTGTTGACAGTCTCAAACAAGGCGGTGTCACAACGGAGAAAGAAATCTATGAAACTGATGAAAACCCAGCAAGAAGCTGAACATGATAGCTACGTCTATTTCCTCCGTTGGATAATGTAGGCAGCCAAGTCAAGCAAGGCCTGACGAAAGCTATTATCAGGGAGCTTCTCCACAGCTTGGCAGGCTTGAGAACAGAAATTCGAAGCAATAGCCAAGCATTCATCAATAACCGGCGAATTACGGACTCTTTCCACAGCTAGCGCTATATTCCCGGCATCTTTATTTTCAATAACGCTCCCAAACAAATTGTCCTCAGGATGAGACTCGGCAAAAAGTATCGATGGCAAAGTCAGTGCGCCTTCGCTTAAATCAGAACCCACTGGCTTGCCCATTTCGGCTTCTTCACCAATAAAATCCAGAACATCATCCACAATCTGAAAAGCCATGCCAAAATTGTACCCATAATCTATCATTGTCTTGATTATATCTTCAGGAGACTGACTCAAAACAGCTCCTGACTCAGTTGCCGTTGAGAAAAGGCAAGCTGTCTTGGCACTGATCCAGTGGTAATAATGGTCACGAGCCCGTTTTAAATCGAAGATAGTATCGGTTTGCCTTAATTCACCACTGGAAATAGTCATGAGCGTCTGACCAAAAAGTTTTATCACCCTCAAGTTTCCGGCGCTAGCCACAAGACTACCAGCCTTAGCAAAAAGGTAGTCACCAAGGAGTAATGCCCTGGCTTCATCCCAAGCACGGCTAACTGTTGGCTTACCACGGCGGACTGGTGAGTTGTCCACAATATCGTCATGAACTAAGGTAGCACTATGAAGAAGCTCTACTGCTGTTGCCATTGGCACAAGGAGATCAAGATTGTAATCATGAAATTTTCCGGAGAACAAGGTAAGCGCCGAACGGATTCGTTTGCCACCATCTTTTAAGGCATATCTTAGTAACTGGGCGAGTAAAGGAACATCAACATCAGCTACCGTCTCTAAGCTTTGCTCGACCTTCTCCAAGTCACCCTGGATAGGCTCATAAATATCACTAAGGTTCATCTAACTTCTTACATCCCAGGCGGCTAGTTTCCTCAGCCACAATGCTCTCATCCAACTTATCAAACAATGGCTGCGGAGCAGGCAACTTTTGCCCTGACAACGGTAATTGAAGCCCCCAACCAGCTGCCTCTATCTTGCCATCGAAGCCAAGAAAATTATGAAGTTTTTGAGAGCTAAAAGGTAAAAATGGGTAAAGGATAGTTTTCAAAGCCGAAAGCAGTGATAATGCCACATAAATAGCTGTGGCTGCGGCTTGGCTGTTCTGTTTAATTGTTTTCCATGGAGCTTTGTCATCAAGGTATCGGTTGGCTTCCTGAGCCAATGACATAGCCGCTCTGATACCTTCCTTAAAGTGACAATGGTAAAGAAGTTTATCAACACTGCCCAGTGTAGTCTGAGCCTTATGAAGAAGTCCCTGATCCTGACTATCAAGTTCCCCGCTGGCCGGTACTACCCCAGCGAAATTACGATGGGCAAAGGTGAGAACCCGATGGGCTAAATTGCCGTAAGTAGCCACCAGCTCATCATTATTGCGGCGGAGGAATTCACGCCAAGAGAAATCAGCATCCCCGGTTTCCGGCATGCTTACAGACAAAAAATAACGCAGCGGGTCTGGCTCATACCGCCGCAAATACTCAGGAAGCCATACCGCCCAATTGCGACTGGTGGAAAGCCGCCTGCCTTCAATAGTCAGAAATTCATTAGCCGGAACATCATAGGGAAGGTTAAGACTCTCGTAGCCCATTAACATTGCTGGCCAGATAAGTGTATGGAAAGGGATATTGTCTTTGCCGATAAAATAGAAGCTTCTGGCTTCGTTTCTCCAGAAAGGCTGCCAGGCTGCAGCATCGCCGCGCAGTGTTGCCCACTCCTTACTCGCCGAGAGATAACCGATGACCGCTTCAAACCAGACATAGATACGTTTCCCCTCAAAGCCGGGCTGAGGCACAGCTACTCCCCACTCTATATCACGAGTTATTGCCCGGTCTTTAAGCCCGCCTTCCAGAATACCTAAGGTGAAATTTAGCACATTCTGACGCCAGTGAGCCTGCCCCCTTAGCCAAGATTTCAGTCTATCCTCAAAAGCACTTAGGCGGAGGAAAAAATGCTCGGAAACCTCAAAGCGAGGAGTAGCAGAACAAAGACGACAACGAAGGTCAAGAAGGTCACTGGGATTCAAAGTCCTACCACATTCATCACACTGGTCACCTCGCGCTTCGGGAAAGTGGCAATAAGGACAAGTACCTTCAAGATAGCGGTCAGGCAGAAAGCGCTGACATTGAGGGCAATAGGCTTGAGGCATAGCATCTTTGTAGATATAACCTTTATTCAACAGCCTGAGGAAGATATCATGAGCAACCTGAGTGTGGTTCGGTGTGCCAGTGGTAGTGAACAAGTCGAAAGAAATACCCAACCTCTCCCAGCAGTCGAGAAACTCCTGATGATACCTAGACACTATCTCTTGAGGTGATTTATTCTCCTGCTCAGCACGCAAAGTAATCGGTGTCCCATGCTGGTCACTACCCGAAACCATCAATACCTCATCGCCCTTAAGACGATGATAGCGGGCGAAAATATCTGCCGGCAAGTAAGCCCCAGCGATATGCCCTAGATGAAGCGAACCATTGGCATAAGGCCAGGCAACCGCGATAAGAATATGCTCAGACAACAATATACTCTGCAGTCAAAGTTTTATCTTTCACATTCTATCATGAATCTAGTTTCGATGGGAAAAAGGTAAGTACCTGTTCACCTTTTTCTTTCACATAAGTGGCGTAGCCCTTGCTTAAACAGCAGTCGATACAGAAACACAACTCTTCACCTTCTTTCTCTTCAATGAGCAAATATCGCTCTCCATGCTCAATAAGGCGGTGACAACCATCACAGTAGACTTCACCTGTAACAACACAACCACGACGCATTCTTAATCTCCTTTAGCTATCCTTAGCCAAGCTTGATAAAGTTTCTTCTTTGACACACCGCTCGTTTCGGCCAAGCGAGCTACTGCTTCCCTGGCACTAGCTCCTCGTCGATAAAGCCGATATAGTTCCGTTTCAATTTGCTCATTAACTTCAGGCTTATCCCTCATTTTACCTTCAATGACCAAAGTAAACTCACCTCTCGGTTGAGCAAAATGTTCAATTGCTTGGCTCAACCTGCCTCTAAAGATTTCCTCATGAATCTTGGTAAGCTCACGGCAAACCGCCAATTTCCTGTCTCCAAAGATTCCCAGGGCATCCTTCAGCGTCTCCGAAAGCCGATGCGGAGCTTCAAAGGCAACCATAGTCCATGGTTCATCAGCCACAGACTGGAGAAAACGCTGCCTATCTGCCCGCCGACGAGGTAAAAAGCCGAGGTAAAGAAATTGATTAGCTGGTAATCCAGAAACTACTAAAGCCGTGACCACCGCCGAGGCACCGGGAATAGGCACAACGGGAATACCATGCTCAACAGCTGCTGCAACAAGTTCGTAACCAGGGTCACTCAATCCTGGCATACCGGCTTCCGAGACTAGAGCCACATCTTTTTCCTTAAGGCAATCCAAAAGGTAGCCAAGTTTAGCTCGTTTATTGTGCTCGTGATAGCTAGTTAGTGGCGTCTTTATGTCGTAAGCATTGAGCAGCTGGCGTGTGGTACGCGTATCTTCAGTAGCAATCAACTTCACTTGGCTCAACAAACGCAAAGCTCGTAAAGAAATATCTTCCAAATTACCGATCGGCGTAGCTACAATATACAGAGCAGGCACAATTTAATCCAATAATTATAGCCTACTGCTGTAAACGGGTCTAGTCTATCACCACTAAATCAAACCTTTGCTTGACTTCAACTCCCTGCCTTTGCTATAGTCTGCACCAACCAAACTGAAGGGATGAATATGGCTATCCCAAAATTCAAAGATATGGAACGCACTTACGGTTTTGATGAAGTTGCCCTCGTCCCTGGGGATACAACCATCAACCCTGACCAGACAAATATAGATTTCACCCTCGGAAGTTTCACATTTTCCATCCCTATTCTGGCTGCGGCTATGGATGCTGTGGTTGACCCAAACTTTGCCATTCTATCAAGCAAGTTGGGCGGATTGGCTGTCCTTAACCTGGATGGAATCCAAACAAGGTATGAAAAGCCTGAAGAAGTTCTAACTGAAATCACCCAAGCTTCCGATACTGAGGTTACCTCGCTACTCCAGAAGATTTACTCCCAGCCTATCAAAGAGAACCTTATCGCTGAGCGTATTCAAGCAATAAAACAGGCTGGAGCTATTTGTGCCGTCTCTCTAATCCCAGCTAATACCAAACGACTAGCCCCGGTTACCAAGGAAGCAGGGGCTGATATTCTAGTAGTGCAGTCCACAGTCACCACTGCTCGCCATATTTCTAAGAGCTACCGTGGGCTTATCTTCTCTGAGCTGTGCCAAATGGTATCCTTGCCAGTCATAGTCGGCAATTGCGTCACCTATAGCGCTGCCTTAGAACTGATGAGAACCGGAATCGATGGTGTCTTAGTCGGTATTGGTCCCGGAGCTGCCTGCACTACTAGAGAGGTCATTGGCGTTGGCGTTCCTCAAGTAACAGCTACTATGGGTTGCGCTGCTGCCCGTGAAACCTATTTCAAAGAAACTGGCAAGTACGTAGCAGTAATCACTGATGGTGGTATTCGCATCGGTAGCGATTTATGCAAAGCCTTTGCCTCAGGAGCTGATGCTGTAATGCTAGGGTCAATCTTGGCTCAAGCCAAAGAAGCCCCGGGAAAAGGCTACCATTGGGGCATGTCTCACCCTCACCCGGCATTGCCTAGAGGCACACGAATTAAAATAGGTGTCCGGGCTCCACTGGAAAAACTCCTTTTCGGACCTACCTCAGTCACCGACGGCACTGAGAACTTCATCGGTGCCCTACGCACCTCTATGGGCGTCTGTGGCGCCCTTACCATCAAGGACATGCATAAGGTCAAGACGGTAATTGCCCCAGCTATAAAGACCGAAGGTAAATACTTTCAAGCAACGCAAGGCATGTCCTGAGTTAAAAACCGCCTAAATAAAAACCGAAAGACAAAACCAGGCACCAAAGCCAACCAAAACAAGAGCGCAAATAGCAAAAACAATCTTCTGAACTTTCTGTGTCCACAAATGCTTTGTTTTAAACACGCTCATCGAAACAAACTGCTCCCAAACCAAGTCACATGACCAATGTATCGCTGCGAAAAGAAGTAGACCAGAAATCCCAAAATCAGCAGCACCAGCTATTAAGGCCATGCCAATAGTCGCCCACCACAAGAAGAAATAGGGGTTAGCCCCAGTCATTATAATTCCGGTGGTTAAAGAGTTATACGGCAAATCAGCAGCTTCCCCAAGAGCCCTTCTAGTAGCTCGGAACATCACCGAGCCCATAAAAACCAACATTAAGCCACCGGCCAGACCGATAATCCTTTTAACTTGTGGAGAAGCAAAGTAATGAGCAAAACCGAAATAGATAAGAGCCATTAGGGGAATTTCGACAATTGCGTGCCCCAAAGCTATTAAGGCACCAGCGTTTTGGTCCCGGTAGCCTTTGGTTATGGTAGCTGCAGTTAGTGGCCCGGGCAACATAACGCCGGAAAGAGATATACCCGCCGCTGAAAGTAAAAATAAGCCGAGGCTTGCTGCCATACTTGTTCAGGATAACTTAAGGCCAAGGACGACTGACACTTCTATTTGGCGATCAGGTATTTGCCAATAGGTTCTAAGGAGTTTATCTTTATCAGCTAAAAGATGAAAGCCATGTTTTTCATAGAACTCTATCGCCCAGCGAGCATCAGCCCACGTCCCCACCAGCAGCCATCGGGTTTCACTAAGCTCCCTGAGGTAATTAAGCAACTGGCTGCCAATTCCTTGCCTTTGCCGGGAAGTCACTATATAGGCATGCCTTATCAGAGTAACATCCTTAACTAACTGAAAGCCCATGACCCCAACAAGCTGCTCTTCATCCTGCCAGCCAAAGAAGGACATCTGCTGCATTTCTCTACTGAGCTCATCAATTGGCATGTAGGGCTCATGGTAACAATCCGGCGGAATAACCCCTCGGTAAGCTTTAGCCGCGTCGTTAATAACAGTATATATGCTTTCAATGTCCTGAGGCTGACATTGCTTGATCCTAACAGCACTAAGCTCGCTAAATCTCTTCATCTTCTTCCATCTCAGTCTCTAGCTCACTGCGAAGCTGAGGAAGCAATGCAGCACCTTTAGCTCTCCTTTTGGCAATTTGAGGTAAACTACCAACTGTTTTCCTCATCTCAGCAAATGCCTCCGCCGGCAGTCCTTCAGGCAACACTAACCCACTGACTCCAGCTTCACACAAGCTACCAAGCTCATCACTGGTTGCCGATGAACCTAAAGTTACTAATAATGGTCTGTCCAACAGCTCAACAAAACGCTGGCAAATAAGCAAACGCTCAATAGTAATCGAAGATTCTTCCCCGGTAATAAGCACACCATCAACCGGCAACTGCAGCTCATTTATAACCCTAGCCAAGCCATGGTCCAGCGAAGGTTCTATCTTAAGAATCTTGCCTATCCCTTCTTTCTTCACCGCCGTCAGCGGCATCTTTAAGCCAAAGACTACAAAATCACAACCTAAATCAACAAGTTTAGCAATCTCCCCTTGGTTAGCCTCCTCTAAGAATAGCCCTAGAGGAACATCACCCATAGCTGCAACCAATCGCTCAAAGCTCCTAGCATCAAGGCTTTCACCGCTCACAATTCCAGCGTCAATGCCACTACCAGCTATAACCTCAGCCTCTCTAACACCTGCCTTAGCTAAATTAGCAATAATTAGCAGCGGAGAATCCCCCGCTTCAGGGGCAGACCTTCGGAAACCCATGGACGGTGCTGTATCTCGGTAGATACGCTGCAATTTATCAGTAAACTTACTCATCCCAATCCAACTCCTGAGCCAGCGAACGGATTCGAACTAATGACTGGCGATTTACGAATTATGAACCTGATGTCCCACCCAATGCCACCAAATAGCATAAAGCATCGTCTTATCCAGCGTCAAGCCGCGGTTCGCATCTGGGCATGCCACCATGTACCGGGGGCTACTAACGAGTTCGTTAGCAAAGTGTTAGCAAGTGTGTTTGAAATAGATGGTGGGCCAAAGTATTACGATAGACAGGACTTTTGGTCTAACCTTCAGACTCACCACCTAGGTATTATTTCCTGTTTGATCATAGCCAAGAGATGCTCACGGTGCAAACATCTGGGTATCTAGGTTGTACGCCACCGTAGCGATCGGTGACTGCACATTCCAGGCAACAGTAACCTGCACACATTCTGCACTTTTGTTGGCTCGACGGCACCGAATGTTCTTGATCCCATCAGGCCCAAAGAGATAGCTCACCCTTCTTGTATTGCCATTGACATGCTTTAGTAATTAGTGCTATCATGTGTTATTGTGAAGGTCGAAATGTCTAACCAGGCTTACAGCTATTATTACTTCTATTTTGGGTTTAGCACGCGTCCGTGCGAACCTGGGAGGGCATCGACCTAGGAACGAAACAGTAACAGAACACCCCAAGCAGCTCAAAAACACCCTCCTAGGCAGGAGGGTGTTTTCATTTGCACCTTTTTGGGGAGTAAAGGCAATGACAATCAATCTGGAATATCCCCTGACCAGCCGCAACCTTAGGCCCAACGGGACGGTGGTAGACATCGGCAGAGTCAAGGTGGGAATCACAGAACTAGTAGTGATGGCTGGCCCATGCTCCGTTGAGAGCGCTGAGCAGATACTGCGCATCGCCCGCGAAATTAAGGTGGCCGGTGCCACAATCTTACGCGGCGGTGCATTCAAGCCGAGAACCTCTCCCTACGATTTCCAGGGTCTAGGCAAGACCGGACTTGAGTACCTGCGAGCTGCTTCTTGCGACACCGGCCTTAGGATTATCACAGAGGTCATCGATCCCCGCGATGTTGAGCTAGTAGCCAAGTACGCCGATTGCCTCCAGATCGGCTCCCGAAACATGCAGAACTACCCCCTCCTGAGTGAAGTGGGGAGGTCCTCCAAGCCGGTGCTACTCAAGCGTGGTTTGTCAGCCACCTATAAGGAGTTCCTGCTGGCGGCGGAATATATTATGGTAGAGGGCAACGAGCAAGTAATACTATGCGAGCGCGGTATCCGGGGACTGTCCAATGAGTTGCGCTTCACCTTGGACCTAAGCGTGGTGCCTTACCTTAAAGAGAAGACGCACCTCCCCGTGATTGTTGACCCCAGCCACGGTACCGGCAATGCCCGCCTCGTACCAGCCATGAGCCGGGCGGCGATAGCCTGTGGTGCCGATGGAATCATTGTCGAAACGCATTACTCACCCAAGGATTCCATCAGCGATGCTATCCAGACAATATCGACCGCCGAGCTCGCGCAGCTCATTAAGGAGCTTGAAGCAGTGGCCAAAGCGGTAGGGCAGAGAATTCCGTTGCCGTTAGTGAAGTGATACGGAGCTTGAAAAGTTAGCAGACACGATTGATGATGCCAGTTGTAGCTCTTCATTCACATATGGACGGTGAGCCAATAGACTTGAAGCCATCTAGGCCCGGCCATTGACAGCAGCCTTTCCAATCTGTAAGAAGGGCAACCCATTTGTTGGGATGCCAGTCTTAACATATTCCTCACCAGTTCCTGCTAGCATTCTTTGAAATTATGATATAATGATTTATAGAAATAAATAGAGGAGAGGAAACATGGAAGACGTTGAGAAGCTGGTAAAGACCACTCTAGGTGAGATAGAGAAGGTGTTGAGCGCGAAGACTGTGGTTGGGGAGCCGATAATTATTGAAGGCAGCACCATTATCCCCCTCATCAGCATCGGATTTGGCTTCGGAGCCGGGGGTGGCTCAGGTAAGGGAGAGGTCAAACAAATTGGGGAGGGCGCTGGAGGTGGCACCGGAGGCGGTGTTGGGGTAAAGCCTGTGGCGCTAATCATCGTGGATAAGGAGGGTGTGAGGATAGAGCCCATTAAGGGAAGCACCGCCTCTGTCCTAGAAAAGGTGGGTGATGTCATAGGCAGGGCAGTGGAAAAGCACGGGGAAAAGAAAAAGGAAGCATAGAAAGGCGTGTGGATCCTTGCCACAATCTCAGGGATAGTTCTGTTTTTTGTCCTCTTGCTTGCCATACCTGTTGACCTAATTTTTTGCATCGAGAAAGACGTAGATTTCAAACCGAGGGCAGGGATGAGGTGGATGTTTGGCTTAATCAAGAAGGACATAAGCGGTAAGAAGGAGAAGCCAAAGAAGAAGGAGAAGAGGGAAAAGACCATCAAGCCCCTGCTCGCTATGTTAGGTACCAGAGGATTCTCGCAGAGGCTTTTGAGGTTTATCAGGGATTCTTTCCGACTTTTGAGCTTACATGAGCTGAAGTTGAATCTTCGAGTTGGCTTGGATGATCCGGCAGAAACTGGACTACTTTTTGCTGCAATCGAACCTGCAATGGTCTATATCAGGTCATTCTCCTCGTTAGACGCCCAGGTTGAGCCTGATTTTGGTCAGGAAAACCTTCGGGGTTATTGTAAAGGGGATGTCAGGGCATTCCCAATCCAACTTGTGGGACCTTTCATCCTTTTTGCTTTCTCAACAACGACCATCCGGGCTATAAGAGCAATGCTGGCAGCTCGTCGAAAATGAAAGAAGTGCGTGTTGGCAGACCGATTATTGTTGGCGAAATGACCATAGTTCCGCTGGAAAGAGTAAGTGTGTATCATGATAGCAAAAGGGGCAGGTTTTGGGCTTACACCTCCAAAGAATCCATTGGAGTTGTAATAAGTTCACCGCAAGGGAAATGGGCGGTTGATATATGCGGAGTGCAGGTGCCACTGGAGACCTATATCCAAGAAATTCGTGGCTTACAACAAGTTTTGGATGGTTTGCAAGTCTAAAGAAAATACAAATAATCGGTTCTGTCTCCGCCTAGCAGCGAAAACCTTCAAGCCAGCGTGATGTTTTTCTACATACCCATAGGTTCCCTTCGATCCTACTGAAATTGCCCCACCAAGGAAGAAGTAGACACTGGGGTAGACAGGAGCATTGCATTACTTTCTTACGTTGGATGCGAACCTAGCCGAGCGAGGCGGAGTATAACAGGCCGATAAAGTATTGGGCAGAATCGACTGCACAATCAGATTGTCGAACCAATGGGCTATTTTTTCTCCTCAGCAGTAAGTTCCGCCAGCTGATCCAACACTGCCTTCAGAGCCTCCAGCTCGCTTCCATAGCCAGCCCAATCACCTGCCTGAAGGTACTGCTGAGCCTCGTTGTAGTGCCGCTGAGCCTCCTCAATTAGACTGGGTATGTCAGCAGCAGCTGGCTCCTCCGGCTCCTCTGGCTTCTCCGCTTCTGCTGGAGCTGGCGGTTCGGCCACAGGTTCAGTCGGCGGAGCCTCACCACCAAATATAGCCGCGATGCTCCCCTGCAATGTGGGTTCCATAGCTATCTGCTCACCAGCAGCCACGATAACTCGCTTCAACTCTGGAAGTCCACCAGCCTCTGCCTGGAGGAAGACCGGCTCCACATACAGGTTGGAACTGCCTAAAGGAATCAGCAGCAGGTTGCCGCGAATGACTCGAGAACCACCACGCCCCCACAGGGCAAGCTGTTCAGTGATAACGGTATCCTGCTGGATTCGGTTCTCGATCTGGCTGGGCCCATACACCAGCCGCTCCTTGGAGAAATAGTAGGCAAGCAGCCTCCCGTAGTTTTCTCCATCACAGCGGGCAGCAAGCCAGCCAATGGTGTTATTTTTGTTCACCGGGGTGAAGGGCAACATGAGTAGGAACTCTTCCTTCTCCTCATCGGGTAGTCGCATGATGATGTAGTAAGGCTCCATAGGCTGCTCGTTTCCGGCATAGACCTCTCTGGGCACAGCCCACAGGTCTTCCTTGTTGTAGAACACCCGGGCATCACGCATGTGGTAGCTTTGGTATACCGAGGCCTGGACATTAAACATGTCCTCGGGATAACGGAGATGGGCTCGCAAGGACTCGGACATCTGTCCTACCGGGACGAAGAGCTTGGGGAAGATGGCTTGGTAGGTCCGTATCAGAGCATCCTCCGGGTCAGTGACATAGAAAGTTACACTGCCATCGTAAGCATCAATAACTGCTTTGACGCTGTTGCGAATGTAGTTTAGCCCAACCCTAAGCGGCTCAGAATAGGGATAGCGGTCAGTGGTGGTATATGCATCCTGTATCCAGAACAACCTTCCCTCCATCACCACCAGATAGGGGTCACTATCCAGCTTCAAGAATGGAGCCAGGTGGTTCACCCTCTCTCTGATGTTCCGATAATAGAGTACCGTGCTCTCAGTGGTTAATTCGCCACTGATAAGGATATTAAAGTCACCAAATTGCCAAGCATAGACTAATCGGCGGATGAAACTGCCTATGCTAACCCCGTCTTTCCCTTGGTAGTGACCATAGACATTCTCATCACCCATAGGATAGTCGAATTCCTGGGTCTTTGTTTTCACAATTACGTAATGATTTGTCTTTTCGCCAAAGTATATCTCGGGCCGCTCTATGTTGAAATCGCCGACGGGGGGTATATCCTTTACCAGCAACACGGGCAGCCCTTCAGCACTGACCTCATTAACTGGGCTTAGGGCAATACCGTAGCCATGGGTGAACTGTAGCTGACGGTTGACCCAAGTCTGCGCCTGCGTAGCCAGTTTCTCCGCAGATAATTCTCGGGGCGATAGCATGACCTGCCGGTACTCGCCATCGATGATATAGCGGTCGACATCAACATCGTTAAAGTCATAGTAGAGTCGAATGGACTGGATCTGGTTATAGGTATCTTTCAGCGGGCGATGGTCCCAAAGCCTGATGTTGTTGATGGTCACCTCGTTTTGGGTTACATCCTGGGGGATCGGTGCCTCCTCCGCAGGAAAGTCCTGCTCCTCAACTCGGTTCAAGGCGAAGGCCTCTCTGGTAAATTGGATATTATACTCGATGTAAGGCATCTCTAAAGCCAGTTCGTTTGGCTGTACCTGAAAGCGGTGTACCAGGCCAGGGAAGATGACCCCGACGACGATGGCAGCCACTATCCATCCCCCGATGCCGTATAGTGACCAGCGAAAGTTGCGCTGCAATATGGAAACCACAAGGATCACCATACAGATAACGACTACTGCCAAAAGGATCCATTGTGCTGGAAGCTTGGCATGCATATCAGCATAGCTGGCTCCAAAGACCACCCCCCGTCCAGAGAAGACCAGTTCCCAAATGCCAAGCCAGTAACCCCAGGCGAAAAGACCTAGGATGGCTATGGCCAGCCCAACGACATGGGCTAAAACTGGCCTAGCAAGGTCAAACCTAAGCCGCTGCGCCATATAGCTGACAAGATATACTGCAACACTGCCAAGAAGAGTGATTATTAGTGCGCCCAGGAGCCAGCCTCGCACTAAGTGAAGGAAAGGCAGTGAGAAGACGTAGAAACCAATCTCCCTGTGGAAAACCGGGTCAGCGATGCCAAAAGGCTGCCCGCTGAAGAACCGAAGCACAACCTCCCAGTTGCTCTGGGCCACTAGGCCAAATATTAGGCTGAGCAGTGCTGTTCCCAAAATAATGCTCAACCAAGATATCCGCTGTAGCTGGCCAACTATGGCCCAAGGCAAAAAATGCGATTCAGTCTTGGGTGCCAGGCGCATAGCCAGCACCAGGTTCCCCAAAAACAAGATGCAAAAGATTATGGCCGCAGAGAAGAAGATTAGCACCTTGGTCTTCAGGATAGTGGCATAGACACTGCCATAACCCAGACTGCTGAACCAGAGCCACTCAGTATAGAACCCCTTGGATATATTTATGAGAATAAACAGGGTCAAAGCCACAGCCAGCATTAAGAGCACCCTGGAGGTCGTCCATCTGCGCTGGACAGGTGGTCCAGGCTCCTCGCCTCCACTTTCAGGAAACCAACGCTGCCATTCTCTGTCAAATGAATTCAATCTGCTTCCCAAACCTTTCTTCGAAAAGAAGCAACTCATTCCGTCCTTACAGCAGTTGCTTATCTCTCTTCAAAGACCTATGACATAAGTTTATTACGACTGGTGGCATACGTCAAACGTCAGGAATTCAGGTTAACCACTTCGATGAGACGGTAGATATTGCCGTAAAGATGACTCCTCACACTACCCCAATGTATAATAACGTTAAACTAAAGGAGGAAACAAAAGTGAAATCAAAGCTGATTTTGACGTGTGCTATGGTTACCATCTCACTCTGCCTCCTTAATTGTTCCCCTGCCACAAAGCAAGTATCCGTAGGAGCTTCCCGTGATGACTTTATGAAGCTCCACCCTGAGTGTACTGTCAGCAAACAAGTGGAAGTTGCTGTTGGCGACCCATTGACAGTAACTTTGGAATCTAACTGGACAACAGGCTTTAAGTGGGAGCTAACAGAACTTACTGACCAGACTGTGTTAGAACTGGTAGAAAGTAAATATGAGCTGAGCAAAGAAGCCAGACAGGACCCTCCTGTCCCAGGTGCCGGTGGCAAAGAAATATGGGAGTTCAAGGCACTCAAGGAAGGCAAGAGCACCATATCTATGGAATATAGCCAGCCCTGGGAAGGCGGTACGAAGGCAGCTTGGACATTTGTTTTGACTGTAGTTGTTAAATAGAGTACCACAGAGACAACGCAATATATCGCCTACCTGCAAGATAAAAAGAGCTTGATTTCTTACATGAGAGATAAAAGTCCATGAGGGGATCGTTGTCTATCTTAACATGTCCTGACCTGGCAAAGCGGATTTGGCAAGCAACGAGTCAGTTCAAGCACCATTAGCCGCCATCTTTAGAGAGGGGATGGTAAAAATGAAGGAATGGAAAATGTGGTTCTGGACATCCATCATGGGTGTCTCAGCAGTATCGCAAATCATTTTGTGACTGGGACTACCGGCACAATGCCAGATTGCTGGGCAGCCACAAGTGAACACTCCGTCAAAATCTTTCAATCTTAGCCGCTAAACAAATGGTCAGGAGAGCAGGGCTTGGCAGCCCTGCTCTCCTAACCAAAAAGACCTTCACCCTCGACCTTGTCAGAAGCTATTTCTTCTTGCCAGCACGCTCAGCTGCCTTGGATTTAGGATTAAACGGCTTTTGTAACCCAGGCGCTTTATCAATTCCCTTACCGGGAACACCGCTTAGCTTAAGTACTTCAGCCTTGGTCATAAGAGTCTTGTTAATGGTAAGGGAAACCGAGACTGGATTACTGGTTGCAGAAAGTAAGTTATCAGACAGGTCTTTTCCCCGGACAGTCGCCGTATTGACGATAGGACCTGGGAGGTCAGAGATAGCGATAGTGTAGTTGTCAGTAACCGTGATATTCTCGCCAGGGCCAAGGCTTCCAATACTCCGAGGAGTACTCCATAGCTTATGATCCTCTAGGGTAACGTCATTGATAATGACATTGCCAGTATTAGTAATAGTATAAGTGTACGTAATGGTCTCATAGGGGGAGGCTGAGGTCTTGTCGGCAGTTTTGGTTACCTCGATAGAAGCCTTGTATGTTAATGCAACTGAAGCTGAGGCATTGTCGGTGATAGCATTGCCCTGCAGGTCTTTACCTGTAACGATAGCCGTATTCTCAAGTGGGCCTGGGAGATCAGTTTCAACGACGGTGTAGTTGTCAGTAACTGTGATATTCTCACCGGAACCGAGGCTTATTGGGAGGTCCAGTCCGATGACCATCCCTAGCATATCATCTTCTAAGGTGAGATTATCAACAGTGACGTCGCCGGTATTTTCTATTATATAAGTATAGGTTATGGTATCGCCGATGTTGGCGCTACTTGTGCCGGGTGTCTTAGTTAATTGGATAGAAGGGGAATAGGATAGGTCAACTGAAGCTGAGGCATTATCGGTGATAGCATTGCCCTGCAGGTCTTTACCTGTAACGACAGCCGTATTCTCAAGTGGGCCTGGGAGATCAGTTTCAACGACGGTATAGTTATCAGCAACTGTGATATTCTCACCAGGGCCAAGGCTTCCAATACTCCGAGGAGTACTCCATAGCTTATGATCCTCTAAGGTAACGTTATCGACGGTGACATTGCCAGTATTAGTAATTGTAAAAGTATAGCTGATACTATCACCTAAGGAAGCTGAGGTTTTGTCTGCAGTCTTGGTAATGCTGAGACCGGCCTGTTCTTCAGCGCTGGCATTAGACACAAACATAGTTAGTGATAACACAACTATTGCCATGACCAACATTAAACTCCACTTTTTCACTTTTTACCTCCTTCTTACATTTGATGATTCGATGGACATCCTACTAGTAAAAACGGAATATTGCCAAAAAGGTTTACTCCAGGAAGCAGGCGTGTCAGGTTTTGGAGACCCTATCCCTCCTTTCGTCTTATGAAGTCGCTCGGTGGGGCTTGGGTGAGCTAAAGAGAAAGCCTGGGGGCACCTCTCGCCCTATTTTGAAGCTGGCTAAACATGCCTGAGACGTTTTACCCTGTTCATCATGGATAAGGCTGAGCCTGCTATAATGTAGCCGTTGACGGGCAGCGAGCTAGCTAGTGGCAAGATTGCCATTATAATTACTGGCTACGTAAGCCATGGCTTATTCTTGCAGCTCAACCGGTGATCGACCCAACACCCATTGAACACTCCGTCAAAATGTGCATTGAAAGATAAATATATTTCAACTTTGACTTGCAAATAACGAGTTGAAAATATGTGTGTTTCAAATTGATAACTGGAAGTGTATTACATAGTTGATTAGGGAACAGACGAATGGTTGACTACAGTCATCTAAATAAATATCCGAATCTAAAGAAATTTTGCGAAGAAGAACAAGTCTCTTTGGCTACAGATATTCGTCCCTTTCAAGTACTTAGGCTTCAGGAAATCATAAGTGTTAACATAACTCAAGTAATGAGAGGCGATTTCGATAAGCGCCGATTCATACTTGATCACTGCCTGGGTTTCGCCTATAAATATGGGCTTATGAATACTGATAGACGACGCAGGCTTATGTCAAGGGATCAGAATTCCTGGTCAATATTTGGAGAATTACGAGTTGGTTGTTGGTTGGAGAGTCTTGGGTTTTCTTTTAGCGTGTTTGAGCTATCTGCCAACAATGGCAAAAAGGGCGACTATCTAATTAGCAAAAATCCGAAAAATAGCATTTTCGTTGAGGTAAAGGTTTTTTCCGGTGATAGAGAATATTGTAGCCGATCAGATTTATTATCCCAAATAGCCGGACTAACACAAGAAATTGCGCCGAATATTAATGATATTACAATAAATGAATATGAATACATAGACATTGGGAATAGGAGGATATTATTAGGGAAGATTGAAAGGTTTCTTAAGGATTCATCTATGCCAGCGACCTTCAAAGACCCGAAATTTCATATTGAGATAGCTTTCGATATAAAAGCTGGTTTACCATTTAGCATAGGTTGGGCTGGATCTATTGGACCTGAAGAGAAATTGTCGGATTTATTGCGAGGTGTGCAATTATCTATTGATCCAATTCCGTCATTAGTATTTATTTACGACTTTGATTCATGGGCCTCGCATGATATCGAAAACGTACTATATGGTAATAGTGTGATGGACACAGTCAATGATATTCATTACCGAAAAAATGATGGTGTATGGGATGCGCACTACCAAAGCCCATTAACTGCGGTTGGTATATTAAAATTTTCCCCGGATAATGTATTTCCCTCTGACGTGACAATATATTTAGCGCCTAGTGCTAAATATAAGATGCCAACAAGTACTATTTCCGCATTCGGTTCTAAGACAATGACTCTTGCTTCTAATAAATATGACCTTATCTCTCTATATAATCCAACCACATTGTCCAAATAATACATTTAGCCAGTTTGTTATACGAGGTCTGCAATGCCACACAGTTTGCTATAATCCTGCTTGATTATCTCCCTCGCCAAGAATGAGAGCCATTATATTCTTGACCCAATCGGGCCAGGAGACAGAGCCCAAGAGTCTCCCTTGCCCATCTCCACTAAACGTCTCATTTCTGCTGAAACCAAGCCCCCTTACTTATCAGGGAGCACGACTTCGACATCAGCAACAGCTACAGTGTCCCCATCTTGGTTGGTAGCGTTCAGCTCGACAACAACGTAATTGTTGCCTGGGCTAATGACGTGCTTTTCAGTCACTACACCGGTACAAGTAGTCGTCGAGCCAGCAGGAACCGGCTTCACAAGCTTACCTTCCATCATTCTTATGCTGCCCATCACATTGTAGCACCAATCTGAAACCACAGTTGCCATATAGGACAAGGTCATCATTCCATGGCAGACTGTCACTGGGATACCAAACGGCTGAGCTCCCTTAACCCATTCTGGATCTATGTGAACAGGGTTATAATCCAGAGACGCTACAGCATTCTTCCATATGATCTCCTGAGTAATCGGCCTCACAACGGTTGGTAATTTATCTCCCACCTGCACCGAGTTGAAAGTTAATTTCTCTGTCATTAAGGCTTCCCCTCCTTTGACTATTCCAAGCTTGGTTTGAGCCTCTTTATACCTCTACGCCACGCTCACCTCTGGCAAATTTCAGAATGTCAGCCTTTGTTTTAGGCAAGATAAGGTTTACCCACCATGTGGCTTTCTTAACATTATGTTGGTTGTAAAGATCCACCTGATAGGTCAAATAATACTTACCCCGTTTTATATAGCGGTCATACGCCTTCTGCTTGATATGAATCTCCTCACCTACATGGAATTGGTCGTAGAGCTCAATTCTTTGTCCCGGGTTCCGGGCACCTGGAGTTCGGATCCAGTTTCCTTTACCTTTGACTCCAATACACCAGAAGGTTATCTGAACCACAAACAGCGGGTGAGGAACGAGCTCTCCATATGGTGATTCTTTGGCATACTCCTCATCAGTGAACAGCCGGTTGGAATCCGAAACACCTTCAGCGTAGGCTATCATATCCTCAGCTTTGATATGAAAGACTTGTTCGCCGTCAAACTCCTCTCCGAATTTAACATCATCCCAAGCCTCATAGCCCCCAGCATTCTGCAAGAAATCGTAACCGAATGTCTTCTGTTTCTCTGTCTTGAGGTAACGGTCCAAATTTGGTGGACACATCTTTTTTCCTCCTTATCTTAGGGTTGTCTTAACGCGGTCCACTCCCACAAGCGTACTGCACTTTGGCTTACATCCCTAAACTGTGAGCCTAAATTCGCGTGTTTATCATGCCGCAGGTTCGTAGTCTCCCTTTGTTAATTAAGCTTTGCCACTCTGCAAGGGCTTGCAGTAAAGGTTGCATAGCTCGAAATGGGATCACGGGCTTGGTGATCGATCAGGTAGTTTACGTTTGCTTCTCTCCAGCCGTGCATCACAGAAACTACTCTAGGGTGTATGTCCTCAGTAAGTCGCGCCTTTATTTTTATCGTTCCCCTTGGAGATAAAACGGCAACCATCTCATCTTGCATGATCCCCAAGCTCTTGGCAGTTTCAGTGTTTATCTCGACAAAGGGTTCAGGCAAGTTTTTCCTCAAGAAAGGAATATTGCGTCCCTGAGAATGGGTATAATACCTCGACTTTGCTCCGGTAGTCAATATCAATGGGTAGCTTTCGGCCAAATCTGGTCTGCTTACCGGACTTTCTGCAGGTTCCCTGAATACAGGCAATGGATCCTGCCCAAGCTCTTCAAGGAATGCCGAATATATCTCCAACTTCCGAGATGGCGTATTGAAACCATCCCAAACATATTTTCTCGGCCTGAATTTGGCAGAAAACAAACCCCCTGGTTTCTGTATAAACTCTCCCAATTTGTGGCCGCTTTCCTTCAATAGGTAGTCGAAGATTTCAGTTGTACTATCCCAGGGGAAATAGTCCCCATAACCCATCTTTTTCATGATACCCACCAATATCATCCAATCTTCCATTGAATTGCCAATTGGTTCTATAGCCTTCTCACCGATTGTCATCAACGGAAGTCCCATGGCACCATAGCTTTTCATTTGCCAACCTTCCAAGAAACTGGTGCACGGCAGAACCACATGAGCCAGCTCAGCAGTTTCTGTCATAAACAGGTCAACGACCACGAGCAACTCCAATTTTCTTAATGCTTCAATCGTTCTGGATGTGTTGGGCCAGATTTGTACAGGATTAGTTCCCTGGACTATCATCGCTCTTATGGGATAGGGTTTTTCTTCCAAAATAGCGTCAGGAATGCACATGGCAGTTCTTTCGCGACCAATCATATTGAATATCGGATATTCCTCTCCGATCCCCTCGTTGTCATGAGGGATTCTCTCCGGTATCCTTAGATTGGTGGTGGGAAATCCTTCCGAGTACATGTTGCCGCCCTCAACATCCATATTACCGCAAATAGCCATCAAGATGGCCATGGCTCGATGAGTTTGGACACCATTGATACCGTGGTCTAGTTTGACACCTTCGGAGATGTTTGCCGGCTTATTTGTAGCATACAGTCGTGCAATATCTCTAATGGTCTCCGCTGGTACCCAGGTAATCCTTCCTACCACCTCCGGCGTGTATTGCGTCACATGTTCCACTAGCTTATCAAATCCTACCGTCCAATCTCTAACGAAGTCAGCATCATATAGTCCATCCTGTATTATCACATTCATTAACCCAAGAGCCATAGCACAATCAGTGCCAGGCCTTATCTGTGCATATATGTCAGCCTCTTTTGCCAGTTCTGTCCGTCGGGGGTCGATTACTATTAATTTGCCGCCTCGTTCTCGGAGATGTGCAATCCCCTCAGCTGCCATGTGAAAGCTTTCCTCAGGATTACCACCCCATATGATGGAACACTTAGTGCCCCGCCAGTTTGGAAGTGCAGTCGCCCCTCTATGATTCACCACTAAGCTATGTCCATACCTCCTGGAATAGAAACAGAAGCTTGCGCCAGAGGTGAAATTTGGAGTTTCATACACATCACAGAACCGCCTTGCCACCTTCTCAGTAAGAGTGCCAATAAAGGCGTTCCCAGTGTGAAAAGCAAGTGCCTTCGCCCCCCATTCACCCTTTATTCTGCCGAGTTCACTGGCAATGAAATCGAAGGCTTCGTCCCATGCTACCTTCTTCCATTGACCATTCACTTTTCTCAGCGGGTCCGTTAATCGGTCAGGCGAATATTCGTATTCTAGTACCGCTTGAGGGTGAGCTTTGACACAATGAGTCTTACCAACAAAATGGTCCTCTGATGGGGTTACATTGGTCAACTTACCATCTTTGAGATATGCCTTCATGCCGCAACCTGATTGGCACAGCTTACAAATAGTATTGACAACCTTTTCCCCAGACTTACCTTGGTCAAGCTTTGTAAGCGTTGCCAATTGGCCAGATTCATCTGCATGACCAGAACTTCTCCCTCTCATTGCCTTCCCCCATCGATAGATTTAGCTAGTTGAAAACCTCTGTTTTCTGTTATCGAAACAGGTTGTTTCAGCCGTGCGGGTCATCCAGTGGGATACCAGCCAGGTATTTAACCACGTCCTTCTTGGGCTTAAGGTCATAGTCCCGTAGTAGACCAATAGTCTCCATTATCGGTGAACCCCCGCCGTGATACTGACCGGCTAGCTCTACCCCACTCCAGCCAGAGGCAAGAAGGTCGCTAATCATACGGAATAGGCGGTGTTGGTTTTCAGCGGAAATCCTGGGGTTCCTCATGATGTATTTCTCAAGGTAGTTTCTGGTCTCTTCTTTGTACCAGTCTTCCTCAAAGGGTAGAGTGGCGTATATTCCTCCGGCAATGTCGCATAATATCTCCCACTCGTGGAATATATTCTCGCCCGCCAAACGCCTGCCTACATTGACGAAGATGCTATTGGGTATGTACGTACCTGAAGGAGTTTTCTCAGAATGATATGCCGCGGCGATCCCAGCAGCATTCACCAACTCCCCAATACCAATCAGATGGGCCAATTTCATCCTGATGTGTTGGGCATTTTCCACGCCGTTATACTCGGCGGCTAGAGCTGTAGCTCCCATAAGAATGTCTGTTATAGATGGTTTGCACCCGGTATAGCTGTGCCGGTGAAATTCAGCAAATTGCAGGGCAAGCCGGCCACCCATATCTGTCTCGCCACACAAGAAGACTCTCTCCCAAGGGACAAACACATTATCAAATATGGTAAAGGATTCAGCATCTCCGAAGTTGGCTATCGGGGCCTTCAAGTGTTTTCTGGGGCGCATATTTGCCAGCCGTACGATTTGATGAACGCCTTCCCAGTCGCCCGGAATAGCGAAGGCAACTGCCCAGTCAGACTCCTCTGAGGTTAGGGCTCGCGTGGGCAAGACGATTATTTCTTGGGCATATGGGGCCATGGTATTATGGATCTTAGCACCTCTCACCACTATGCCATCGCTCTTCTTCTCCACCATCCTGAGATAAAGGTCAGGGTCTACCTGCTCATGAGGCCGCTTGCTCCTATCACCCTTAACATCGGTTTGGGCGCAGTTGCCAACGACGTCATCCTTCTGGAAATACTCCAGAAACTTGAGGAACCGTTTGTGATATTCGGTCCCATGCTTCTGGTCAGTGTCGTATGTGACCACGGATAGTGCATTCATGGCATCGATGCCCATGCAGCGGTGAATACATCCCCCCACCTTGTGGCAAAGGAGACGGGTCATCCTCTGCTTGCGCAGCAGGTCCTCCATGCTCTGATGGATATTGCAAAAACGGTTAATTTTCTCGCCAGTCAGATGAGAGACAGCCGTAGCAATCCCATCAAGCCCTGGCTCTTGCGCAGCATCGAAAGTACTCGCCACCACATTTATAGGTTGTTCCAGGCGAGGATCATCTCGTCTCAGTCGCTCGCCTCCAACATAGATATTGGGCCTCATACCACCCAATTGTTTACGGTATTCCTCAGCTCTTTTCATCTTCTGAATTCTCCCTCCAGTTATTTATTTTGCCAATTGCAAAAGCCTCACTGCTTTGCTTGCAAGATTCAAGAATAGCTTCGATATCCCGTCACTATTTTCGGTCTTAGAGCTAGCTCATATCAAGATTTGGTAACTCATGGTAAGGAGCCAAGGCCAGAAAGCCTGTGTTATGACATTAGAAACTGTGCGTTCACCCCTCAAATTTCTCTCTGACAGACTTAGAGAATTGCACAACCTGTCCTATGCTCAAGTTCCAGTACTAGGCATACGCCCAACTATTATTTCCGGTGCTATAATGTCCCACTTCTGCAGACGACATACATACGCAGGAGTCAAAATACATCCTTCTTGTCAACCCATGCTGGGATATACCTGTAATATTCCAAAGGCTTTGCCTGGGCCAATCCTTTGTAGGTCGCTCTGGCTAGCGCGATGGCACCACGTCTGTCTCGATATAAGCCAACTAAACCCTTCTCTTCAAGACTGAGCAGATGTTTATTCAGGTCTTCATCGCTCACATCCAATAACTCTTTGATGTCTTCCATACTCATATGTAAACCCGGATTAACCTGGTAGTTCTCAGCCAGCACTATTAGAGCATCATCTTCACTAGAAACAGCCTTTCGTGGCTGCAGCTTCCCCAGAGGCATAGGTATCTTGAGTTCATCGTCTATGACCCTGGGTGGCACCTTCAAATCAGGCATCAGATTTCTCAAACCCTGCCTGTATATGAGAAGCTTCATCACCTCGTTAGTACCAGCATATATTTGCGCCATTTTTGCATCTCTCATAATCCTCTCCACAGGATAGAACCGCGTGACTCCGTTGCCCCCCATGCATTGGATAGCTTCAATGGCGGTATGTAGCCCGCTGTCTGTATTGAACAGCTTAGCTATTGCTGATTCCAACGGTGTCTCTTTGCCAAGATCAGCGCAATAGGCAGCATAGTATGTGAGCAGTCTTGCCAGTTGTAGTCTCCAGACCATATCCGCAACCTTAAATTGGTTTGTGGCGATATCCCCCGTTAGCTGACGGAACTGAACTCTCCGTTGCAGATGCTGCACCGCATATCTTATAGCCTCTCGCATCCAGCCCAGCGGTCCAGTTGCACAGCAAATTCTCTCTACATTCAGACCACTCATCATCACGAGCCAGCCAGCGCCCTCCTCACCTAATCTGTTGGCTATTGGGACCTTGGCATTGTTAAAATTAAGGTAGCAATTGTACATTCCATCAAACCCCACAAGGTCATTAACTTTCTCTATGGTAAATCCAGGTGTTCCCTTCTCTATTATCAGCGCAGTAAGGTGGCGATACTTGGCCGCATCCTCGGGTGCATCGCTGGTTTTCACATAGGTCATATATATATCTGCTGCCGCAGCAGCGGTTTGGTACCTCTTCTTGCCATCGACAATGTAGTAATCTCCCTCACGGGTAGCGGTGGTCTCTATTCCAGCTATGTCTGACCCAGCGTAGGGCTCAGTCATAGTAATGGCACCCAGCAGTTCACCCTTGGCAACCCTTGGCAACCATCGCTCCTTCTGCTCATCAGTCCCATCGTGAATAATCTGATGAATACCACCGATCATGGTATCAAGCAGGGGCGTAGCTACTTCACCAGCCCGTGCTGTTTCCTCAAGCACGATACAGGCGCCGGTGACCCCCCACTCTTCTGCTCGGCCACCATATTTTGCCGGTATTTGAGCTCCAAACCAACCCCTCTTGGCTATCTCTCCCAGCCCTTCCCAGGGAAATTCCCTTTTCCAGGCACACCTTTCACCCAGCGGTATCAATATCTCATCTGTAACCTTCTTTGCCTCATCGGCAAGCTTCCTCTGTGCGTCATTCCACCAGGGAAAATACTCCATTTGCTCTTTTACCCTCCTTATCTTCTAATCTTGCCTCGGTTTGAATAAGGTCTCTTCACCACGAAATGGTCTAGCGTTAACATAGTACTACATCTCTTTTCGGAAGTTTCTGTTTTCCTCTTTCCCAATTACTAATCTTTACGTAATCGCAAGCATACTTTGCTGCTAACCAA
>DUEX01000021.1 GCA_011170325.1 Dehalococcoidia bacterium
TTCAGCAAATAGCTCCACACACGTCTTGTCCTGCTTGCCGCTAAACTTTGTCATCCCAACGCCAACTATAGCTACCTTCCTCATTTGCCTACACTTCCTTTTTATTCGCTGCTCCACTTCATTTTATCAGTTTTGGGCGGCATTGGCTACAGAATGCAGCTTGTTTCCAGTCAGTATCAGCCAAACTATTGGAGAAATGCATTATGCACTTAGTATCTGAACAATGACCCAAGCCAAAGGTATGTCCTAGTTCGTGAACCGCCTCTTTGGTGACCCTATCTAGAAATATAACGCCGTCTGAAGGCAACCCATAATACTCTTGCCTGAGACGGTATAGAGAGATAATGGCTACTCCAGAGAATATGTCAGCTTGACCGAAGACGAAGTTAAGCCCTGGCGCATAAAGGTCGGCATCAACTAGGCCTAAAACTTTTTCATCCTTTGCCACACTTGGTACTTTCAGTTTGGCGAGCAGTACTGAAGCAAGATACTGTCTCCGCCTCGGGTCATAAGCCTGGTCAAAGCTATCAATTCTTGGTGTTATCTCTATGGGGCAGCCAAAAGTTTGATCGAGTCTTTCTTTCAGCTCTTCTAGTATGTCATTATCGATGTTGCCTATTGTTTTGAGGCTTATTTTCATCAGCAGTTAACTTTAGCCAGCTTATTACTTCTCTCAACACTTGGTCATGATTGGCTCGGCTAACCTGAACCACCTTTACCTTGGGGTGGTATTTTATTTCGTCGGCGAAGGGATGAGGGGTAAGCATGATAGTGCCGAGAGCTTTCTTGCCACTATCTATTGCCTTCAGCACGGCTTCTTTAAAACGGGGTGAGAAAAGCTCCATCTTGCCGATTTCATCAATGACTATTAAATCACTTTCCTCTATTGCCCGATGAAGGGCAGCAACACCAACCTCGTCCAAATTGCGGGTATCGACGCCGTATTTGCTTACTCGGTGGTGACTGAAAATATCAATATGCGCCAGTATGGCGTTTCGCCCATCTAAAGTAGTAATCCTGAAGCCCTGCCTTATTCCGCCGCTTCTTATCTCTTCAGTACAAAAACCACCAGCTTTGGCTTTTGTCCTAGCTATCGCCTCTCTAATGACGGTAGTTTTCCCCGCTCCTGGGCTACCAGTCAAGAGGTAGACATTTGCCATTAACTCTCTGCTGTGGCTTCGGTCTTCTTTTTCCTGCCACGTCTCTTTTCAGGCTCCGCCGCCGTTTCCGGTTGAGCAGCTTCAGCAGTAGCTACGGCTTCAACCTTCTTTTTTCTTCCAGGTCTCTTTTTTGGTGCTGGCGGTGCCTCAGGTTTAGCAGCTTCTGCCACTGGCCCAGCGCTTACGGCTTCTGCAATAGCTACCTCTGCCTCAGCTTTCTTCTTCCTGCCAACCTTCTTCTTCGGTGCTGGCGGTGCCTCAGGTTGAGCAACCTCTGCTACTGGCTCAGCGCCTACGGCTTCGGCTTTCTTCCTCCTGCCAACCTTCTTCTTCGGTGCTGGCGGTGCCTCAGGTTGAGCAACCCCTGCCACTGGCTCAGCGCCTACAGCTCCGAGACCGGTTGCCATAGCCAAAAGTCTTCTTCTCTCCTCCAGTTTCTTTTGGCGTCGGCGGTGCTTTAGAGCAGCCACTCTTTTCCTTTTATTCATTGCTTATCACCCACTAATATTAATATCCCAAGGCCAGGCTATATTATTGCCTAATCAGCTTAACATTTCAAATTGTATATTTGCTCCTCAACTTAACCGAGAGTTCCGCCAACAATTCTAAAGCCTGGATAGCAGCTTCGGGAGACACGGATGCCAGCCCACAGGATGGGGTGAGCAAACCTTGGGCAACGAGCTGCTTGAAAGGGATGCCATCTCGGGTGAAAGGTGCCATAGCTTCGCCAAGTCGGTCATACAGGCTGGACAAGGATTCTCCAGCTAAGGCTTCCTCATCATTGGGAACGATACCCCAGGCGATAGTGCTGCCCCGCTCCAGAAAAGCTTCCACCTCAGCAGGATAGCAGCTTAGAGAGTCAGCATAGTTATAAGCATCGAAGCTAAGGACATCAGTAGAGCTTCTTAACAGGAGTGACCAGTCGGTGCTGCCGCAGCAATGCACCCCCCTGAGTCCGTCTATGCCACAGAAGACCTCTTCAAGCAAAACAGTCACCTGTTCATCGGGAACAGCAACGAAGGCTGAACCAAGAGAAGTTAGGTAAGGCTCATCAACAAAGATGATGGTGTCAGGTGAGATTGTGCTCAAAAACCTTTCCTGCCACATGGCTTTTAGCCGCAGAAACTTAGCTGCAGCCTCAGCCAAAAGCTCATCATAAAGGATGCCTCGGTGCTCACTGTCGGTGATACAGAGCCCCCAACTGATGGGACCGGTTATCTGTCCCTTTACCATATTAGGGGGCTCTTGCTTGAGAGCCAGAAAGGCATGGAGACCAGCGGCATACTCAGCACTGATGGCATAACTATCTGGATTATTCTCCAAATAGGCGGTGTAAAGTTGCTCCAACTGGCTATCAAAATCTGCTGGGCGTTCTACGTAGATTTTATCTCCGTCTAGCACCGCTCCGGGGAAGCCTTCACTGAACTGGATATACATATTCTCCAGGTTAGAGCGTTTTGGCAATTGCGGCCAAGCGGGGAGGACAGGGAGATATTTGGCCACTAGGGAGCAGGCCTCCTCGGGGTCAGTATGAGGCATAGTCCCGATAGCTGTAGGCAAGCAGCCAAATTCGATTTTGGACGACATCAGGTTCTCCTACTTTATATATTTTCCAATAATTATCTCCAGGTCTTTCTTTACCTGAGCAGGAATAAGTTCGGGTGGAGTAATTATGGCATTTTGGAGCGCATTGGCGCAATTGCAGTCCCTCGTTTCAGGTAAACGGGTTACCGCATGTCTGAGTATCTGCTTGGCAGTTTCAATACTTCGCTTTAAGTTGGCTAAAATCATATCTGTGGATACTGGCTCGCTGGTCTCATTCCAGCAGTCGTAATCGGTGACGATGGCGAAGCTAGCATAGCAGATTTCCGCCTCCCTGGCTAACTTTGCCTCTGGTAAAGCAGTCATAAATATGATATCGGCTCCCCAGGAGCGATATAACTCAGACTCAGCTCTGGTGGAGAACTGGGGTCCTTCCATGATGATGCAAGTACCGCCATCGTGAATTCGAACTCCGGTCTTACGACCTAATTCATAAAGTATACCGCTTAGGACAGGACAGAAGGGCTCGGCAAAAGGGATATGGCCAACTATTCCTCTGCCGAAGAAGGTATTTGGTCGCAGCATGGTGCGGTCGATAATCTGGTCTGGGATAACTATGTCTAGAGGTTTGATTTTCTCCTTGAGACTACCGACGGCGGCAACCGAGATTATCCTATCTACTCCCAGAGACTTCAGCGCATAGATATTAGCCCTTACCGGTAGCTCGGTGGGGCTGATGCGGTGCCCCTTACCATGTCTGGGCAGAAAAGCGATTTTTACCCCTTCCAGGTTGCCCAGAATGATGGCATCGCTCGGCTCGCCGAAAGGTGTTTTCACTTTTATCTCCTCAACCTCGGTCATACCCTCCATTTGGTAGAGCCCGCTGCCGCCAATAACACCGATTTTAGCTTCAGTCATTAGATAGCCTCCTCTAAAAGTTTGCTCAATCTAAACTCATAAGGTTCAGTTACTGTACCCTTTTCGGTAATTATAGCCGTTATGTAGTAATGAGGGGTTACATCGAAGGCAGGATTGGCTGCCTTGGTGCCTTGTGGAGCCAGGCGTGCTCCTCCAATGTGAGTTACCTCCTCAGGATTTCGCTCCTCGATGGGGATTTCAGCTCCTGAGCTTAAGGAAAGGTCGATGGTGCTGGTTGGTGCAGCCACATAAAAAGGAACGCCGTTTTCAGCAGCCAATACGGCTAAAGTATAGGTGCCAATCTTGTTGGCCGTATCACCATTAGCGGCAATCCTGTCAGCACCCACAATGACGCAACTTACTTTGCCTCGACTCATAAAATAACCTGCCATAGAATCGGTGATTAAAGTCGTTGGTATATTCTCCTGCACTAACTCCCAGGCAGTGAGGCGAGCCCCTTGAAGCAGAGGGCGAGTTTCGGTGGCGATAACATCGATTTTCTTTCCCCTCTCTTTGGCAGCTTTGATTATGCCCAAAGCTGTGCCATAGCCGGCAGTGGCTAACGAGCCAGTGTTGCAATGAGTTAAAATAGTGAAGCCATCGCCTATCAGTTCAGCGCCAAGGTGGCTGAGGCGCTCAGTGGCAACCTCCTCCTCAGCGTGAATTCTCCTTGCCTCGTCGATAAGAATCTGCCTAATCTTGACAGGGTCTTCACTTTCTGTTGCTGCTAGCCTCATTCTATCGATAGCCCGAAATAGATTAACCGCCGTAGGCCGGGCGGCGGAGAAAGTCTGCAGAATCTGGTCAAACTGGCTGAGGAATTTGTCTTTACTCTCAGCCCTCATTTTTTGGGCTCCAAGAGCAACCCCATAGGCAGCAGCCACTCCAATGGCCGGTGCCCCGCGAACCTTCATCTCCTTGATTGCGGCGGCCACCTCAGCGTAGTCACAGAGTTCAACAAAGACTGTCTTCTCAGGCAGCTTCGTTTGGTCGATAATTCTAATTTTATCGCCCAGCCATTCAATCGTCTTCATCGAACTCTCGTATTGTAATCTCTCCAGTTATTTAGTGCTTTGCCCAAATTACTGAGAAACAGTTCACGGTTGCTCGGGGTTATATTCACATTGAGTCTTCTCTTTCTAGCGATTTCCACAGCATTCTTAGTTGAAAATGAAGTTACGAAGTTAATCCCGAGGGTTATCCCCTTAGGTATTCTGGCGGTTTCGATACTATCAAAGGGGATGCTGAAGGAGAGGGGCCCTCCTAGGGCTATTTTGACTTTGCTATCAA
Organism: Dehalococcoidia bacterium; assembly: GCA_011170325.1. Taxonomy (GTDB): domain Bacteria; phylum Chloroflexota; class Dehalococcoidia; order GIF9; family UBA5629; genus W265. The sequence goes on from DUEX01000021.1 coordinate 4,911, forward strand.
GTATACAATACTTTCGGGGGAATATTGCCCAGTAGATAATAGCCATAAGGACAGCAGTGACAAATAAGCCAATGGCTGTCTCAGGGTCGCTGGTAATCAAATAAAGTCCCGGGATGAGAAAAATGGCTACGGGCAGCACCAGGATAGCCTTGACCCATATGTCATAATGCGGTTTGTCTTCATAAATCAAGGAGCCCATTTAAAAATCTTCTAGCACTATCTTTGGCTCACCTTAGTCGTCTCTTGTATAGATTTCCAGCCATTTAAATATTATCACAATCTGCAATTATTGGTAGCTTCCTGAGACTTAGTCATTTCTGCTTCTTTAACTTGGGGATAAACATAGGCACCTTTCTCTTGTATTCTAGATATTCCTCACCAAACTTTTTCTCCATTTCTTTTTCCTCTATAACTTTGACGTAGAGGACATTGAGTAAGATGAAAAGAGGTGTGAAGATGAAGATGAGAGACAGCGAGCTAAAGAGAATTCCCAGCCCGAACATGAGGAGGAACAGGCCCAGGAGCATAGGGTTCCTCACATAGGCATAAAGTCCGGTGGTAATCAGCTTTGGTGGCGGGTTGAAGGGGACAGGTGTTCCTCTAGTCCGAAGAAACGCTATGAGTGTCCATTCCATGATGACACAGCCAGGAATAAGGAGAGGCACAGATAGCCCAAGGCTCCACCAAGAGGAAATAATAAAGTGGGGGAAGGCAAGCCACCTATCTACCCAGAAGGAAGCGAAGACAAAGAGCGCCGTCAGGCCAAGGTAGAATGAGGCGACTACTGGCGTGACCAGAACTCTGCGCCCTTTGCTTCCTGTAGCTACTCTATAGACAAATTCGGCACATCTATCCCACAAATTCAGGTTCGCTTCCCCCTCTTCGAAAATAATCTGCTCCGCATTTGTTCTATAGCATATCTCATCGCCGCGGTGGGTGAAGGTTTCAGCTAAGAGATTAGAAAAGGCTTGCTTGCCACCCAAATGATGACATCATAATCTTGCTTTGCCATCTTAATTCGCCCTTTCCAAGTTCTCCCTTAGCGCTGCCTCAATTTCCCCGGACAACTGCTTGCCTATGTTAGGCAGGGCTAATAGCCCCTTAATTTCCCGATTGGCATAGATTTCCTCAATGCTCTCCTCCAGCTCATCTATAGCCCAGGCAGCTTTGCGATAAGCCCAGATTCTGTTCTTGCTTTCCAGCCCCAGTTCGAGGTCGTAGACTTTGAGAAACAGTTTCTCAGCTACCTTTTTGTTAACAGCCAAAGAGCCTTGTGGAATCCAGCGAGGCATCCTGTCACCTATACCATACTTGCGGCATAGCTCCCTAACTTTATTAGCAATTTGAATCCAGTAGACACTGTTTGGTTCATAGTTCCCTTTGTAGAGTTCATCATATTTTGCAATGAGCTCTGGATAGCTCCTAGACATTACGCTCATATAGCGCTCCTTCTGATAGCCGGAGAGAGTAAAACTGCCGGCTAAGACGAAGCTGCCGCCGTGGTCTTTGGTCATTTTGACCACTGCTTCTAGATTTGCCTCTGAGTCCGAGATAAAGGGTAGTATAGGCATGAAAGCGATGCCGCTGAGGATGCCTCGGCTGGCGATTTTCTCCATTGCCTTGAAGCGGAGCTTCACCGCCGGCGATTTAGGCTCGAAGACTTTCTTGGTAGTTTTAGAATCGACAAAGCTGGTGGAAAAGAGGACAGCGGCAAATGATTTCTCGTTTATCGCCTCAATTAAGTCGAGATCCCTGGTTACCAAAGGTGAGCGCTCTAGAATAAATACGGGAAATCCTGCCTCAAGAGCTATCTCCAGCAACCGCCGGGAAAGCTTGAACTCCTTCTCCACCGGCTGATAATCACCGGTAGATATTAAGTCCACTGGTACCCTAGATAGCTCTCTCCGGAGCAAGTCGGGGGCGTTGAGCTTTATCTTTATGACTTTATCGAAGTCATCCGGGTCTGGGTAAGGTAAGTATTTTGGCTCCCGTTCGTAGCAGAACTCGCAACCAAACTGGCAACCAACATATGGATAAGCCGAATACTTATTCCAGAACCAGCCGCCGTCTATGTGCTTGTAGGTGTTTAGAAGTCTTTTGGCCTTATATGGAATGTAGGTAACTGCCATAACACTATAATATCATTGATTGGTGTTATGGCAGTAGGCAGATGTCTAAGCTTTCGCCTTTCGTCGTCGCCACCTGAGCAGGAATATCAGGATGGGAACCCAGATGGGACAGAAAATTACCAGCCAGATGGCTATATTAGCTAAGGCCTTGCCAAAGATAATGAGGCCACGCACTGCCGATTTGAGGGTCTCCAAGGCGTTCCAGCCAGTTTCACCCAGGGGCTTTGTCTCCTGTAGATTTACCTCAATAAGTGACATGTCTGAGGTGCGCTCCAGGTATTGCATGCGCCCTTTAATCCGCTCGATTTCCCCCCGCACGTTGGAAAGCTCCCGCTGCACATTTAATATGTCCTCCACTGTCTCTGCTTTCTCGAGCAGTGCCAGATACTGAGCCTCGGTTGCCTCCAGGTTGTGTAGTTGGGCTTCTAGGTCAGTGTATTCTTCAGTTACATCTCGGCTATCGGTGCTCTCGTAAGGCACATCTACGGCTAGCTGGCGAAGCCTGTCGAAGGCTTCGTCGAAGCGCTCAGCTGGAACTCGAATGGAAACTCTACCAGAGATTCTGTCATCATCTTCATGCTTATTTGAGGAAACCACATAGCCATTTAATTCACCAGCTATTCCAGCAACATCATCCATAGCCTCCACTATATCCTCCACCTCTAAAGTTAAGTACCCAGTCTTCACAATCTTTCGGTCTACAGTCGCTTCGGTATACTCACCCCCGCTGGGGCGAGACTGGTCTTCATCAAAATAGCCTTTTTCTGGTGCCGGTGGTGACACTGATGGGTAGGGTGGCGCCTCTTCTGGCACCGGCGGTGGTGCTGCAGCACAGCCTGTAGCCAATACGAGTCCTAGTATCAACAGTATCGGCATTGAAATTTTGAATAGCTTGTTCATTACTCACTCCTTAATAATCATTATAACTTTTCTACCCGTATTGTAAAACGAAGTAATACCCGTAAAGTTTATAGATGGTTTCATCCCCAAAATTATGAATGAGTGTGGGCAGACCTGAAGGTCTGCCCACAGCGTTACTGCCTCGGACAGGTCTAAAGACCTGTCCTACAACCTATTATAAACAGGCCTATACCCACGCCTAATTAGGAAAGTCTTTCTACATCATTCCGACTTTATTGAGCAAGCTAACCCCAAAGTGCCTTGATTTCTGTTTTCTTTTCTGGCGACAAATAGGTTAGCGCCTTTTTTATAAGTAAATGGGATGGTTCTCTGCCCTTTTGGGATTTGAGAAAATCGACGAGTAAATTTGGATAATATCTGCCCAGCGTCTTCAATCCCCAGCCAATACCTTTGACGATGCGAGTATCCCTCTCTTCGAAGTATGGAGATAGAAGCCCAAGCAGGCTCCACACCTTTTCTTGGGCTTCTCTTACCCGCTTAGCAAAATAGTGGACAGCCACGCCTACGCTTCTTTTTGCCCACGGGTTTGTCTCTTTAGAGAAAGTTTCGAGAATAGACAATGTCTCGTTGAAATAGTGTACCAACGCCTCTCCTAGGACTCTTTCTCCGACTATGTCGGTTACATACCAAGCATCACCCTTGATTATATACTCCTTTGCTTTGTCTAATGTTTTAGGCAGGTCGTGGTCGATAAAGCAGCTAAGGGCACTGCCGATAATCACATAGCCACCCATGGCTTTAGTTGCTTCAACTTTGTCCAAGAGGCTGAGTAAACCTCGTGGCTTTGCTGTCGCCAAACTGCCCAGAATATCACCGGCGTGGTCAAGTAGGAGGAACGGAAGCTTCTGGGAAAGGAGAGGGGCAGAGCTTCTAGGGCACTTTCGGTTGAACCCTCACTGAGTAAAGCAACACATTCTTGAGCTTGTTTGGTTACCTCTCGTCTTCTCATCTGCCAAGGCTATTTCCTGAGGAGAGACAGAATCTCCTTTCCAACTAGTTCTCCTATTTATTCCCAAGTTTTAGGTCAATGCCGGATTCCGATCCAAGCCAAGGACTAGATTTCTATCATGACCCTATCATCTTCGACCTTTATATTGTATATTGTAAGTTGTCTTGGTGATTTCAGAGCTCTACCAACCGCCGAGACTATTCCAGACCCCTTCAACCAGCGGACTACCTGGCCATTACTGATGTCGAACTGAGAGCCATGTAAAGGACAGGTAACTACAGTACCTTCCAGCTTACCCTGCGATAATTTGCCTCCCATATGAGGGCAGAGGTTGTCAGTAGCATAGTACTTATCACCAACTTTGGCTAGGAGGATTTCACGTCCATTAACTGAGACATCTTTCATGGTTCCCTGTTGGAGTTCGCTAGCCTTACCGGCTTCCACTAGACTACCCATTTAACTCACCTCCTCATATCAGCATGTTAGCATCGGCTTCAGTCGGAGTCCATTAGTTCGCCCACTACAGGGAATTTATCCAGCATATCAGAGCCGTGTGGGGCTCTCCCTAAGGCTTCAGTCAGATCACATCCAGCATGATGCATGACTTGATGAATTCCTTTCCTCCAGTGAAAACTCTGCGAAACATCATATACCTTACCCCCGAAGGCAACATAAGCAGAGCCATTACTGCCGTCATGTTTTTTTAGTTCTTCCTTCGTAAAGACCTTCTTGATAGAGCAAGCCATTTGTTACTAACCAAAAGCGACGTCGAGTAGCATCATTACCGCAAAGCCAATCATCCCACCCATAGTGGCTAAATCCGTATTGCCACCGCGCTGAGCTTCCGGAACTACCTCCTCAATCACGACAAATATCATGGCACCAGCAGCAAAGCTTAGGGCATATGGAAGAATAGGCTGGGCAACAATAACGGCTGCCGCCCCAATAACACCGGCGATAGGTTCGACTATTGCTGATAGCTGACCGTACCAGAGACTTTTCAGACGAGACATGCCTTCACGTCGAAGAGGCATAGAGACCGCAAGTCCTTCTGGAAAGTTTTGAATACCGATACCGATTGCTAAAGCAATAGCGGCTCCCAAAGTAGCCGAGGGTAAACCAGCGGCAAGAGCCCCGAAGGCTACACCAACGGCAAGACCCTCAGGGATATTGTGCAGCGTTATAGCAAGAATGAGCAAAGTGCTCCGTTGCCAGCTTGTCTTGACCCCCTCTGCTTCCTCAGTGGCAAAGCCAAGGTGTAGATGGGGTAATACCTTATCAATACCTCGCAGGAAGACGCCCCCAAGCAAGAAACCTACAACAGCTGGAACCCATGCCGGGATATCTTTACCTTCTGACATCTCAATAGCCGGGGCCAGTAGTGACCAGTAGCTGGCAGCGATCATAACCCCACCAGCAAAACCAAGCATCGTGTCGAGGATCCGCCGGCTTATGTCCTTGGCGGTAAATACAGCGGCTGCTCCCAAAGCAGTCATGGCCCAAGTAAAGCACGTTGCCACAAGCGCCTGTATGACTGGGTGAAGGTTTTGAAAGAAATACATCATGCTTTCAACCCAACTCAGAGAGCCCCCCAGAATTTCTTGGGAAAGTCCAGCACAAGTCTGGGCCTTTCCCATATAATAACCTACTGCGATACTACTTTAGGAACTTGGACACAAAGGGAGAAGTATCACCGCGACGAAGGAAGTGACCAGAGGGACCCTCACCCAAGAATTCTGAGAACCACGATTCATGCTCTACTTCCTCGTTAAGGATCGCTTGGGCTAAATCGTAGGTACGATGATCCTTGCCCGCCGTCAGATTACAGATGTTGGTATATCCCCGAACCGCGCATCTCTCTGCTTCTACCAGTACCGTCAACATGGCTTTGACGTCGGTCGGATCCTTAGGCAGGCTGGCAGGCGGGCAGGCAGAACAATTGTGAAAATCTACCATACTCTCCGGCAATCTGCCACCCAGTTCGTAGATGCGAGGGACAATAGCCTCAAAGTGATTACGGTCTTCGATGCGGGCTGTCTCAGCAATCTCTTTGATTGTCTCTCCATCAAGTCCGATCAGGTTCACTCGCAGAATCGTGTAGTAGTAATAGGTGGTGAGTTCAGCGGCCGCATTATTAACCAACAGTTCCAACAGTTCGTCAACGTTGACCCCTGCTCTCTCGACCATTTCCCGTGCTACTTTTGCCATAGCATTCCTCCTTTCCTTGTCGGCTTTTCCATACTTGAGTTAGCATCTCTTGTACCCCTTCTAGTTGCACATAGCTCACCTCCCTAGCACAACAGCGTAACCCACAACATGTATGTAGCGTTTAACCATCCACCATTTAGTGGTATGAGTCCCGCCTATGCCTATTTCGTTGTGACTTCCTCCACCCACTACACCCCCACCTCAGCCCTACTTTTCCTCTTCTTTCAGCAGGTCACTGAATAATTTAGTATGATATATCTCGTGGTCCCTTATCCTAGCAAGCAGCTTCTTCAAGTCAGGGTCGGTGACCTCTTCAGTGGCACGGCCATATTCAGCAGCCACCTTCTGCTCAATTTTGATATCGGCCCGAAGCATATCGGCTGTCTTGGTTGATTGGTCAACCTCGGTGTGCTCAATTCTAGGATTACCTCCCCCATCAACCATCTCCTCAGCTAGCCAGCCGAGGTGCTGCATCTCATTGATAGCCTGGTCCTCCATCTCCCGTTTAACATCCTTATTGGTTGTCATGTAGGAATGGAATAAATACTGTAGGATGACGGTATATTCGTGCTCAATACCCCAGTTGAGAATCTGAGCCACCCTGTCCTGGCGAGCACCTCTTATATCTTTGGCACCTTCCTTTCCCGCCTTCTCCACGAAGTGCTGGAAATCACCGTGATGTGATTCTTCATCGGACAGGATGCGCTGCAACAGCCGTTTTATCTTAGGATTATCGATAACCTCAATGTGCTCTTTATATGGAGCCATGGCATCCTCTTCTAACAGCACACCATTCCTCATCCAATCGGCAACTGACTCGCCGCCCATGCGCATCTTGCCTCTTTTCAGGCTGGGAGTGCCACCCAGCTCAACTATGGTCTCAGCCAACCAACCAAGATGGCGCATTTCTTCCCTGGCGATTGCCTCGATCTCACAGGCCATCTCACCCTCACCCATAGCATAAGCATGGGTCAAATATTGAATGATAGCACCATGCTCACCCTCGAGGTCTTGATTCAGTAAGGCAATGATTTCTTCGTTCTTCATCACTCCCTCCGTTGATTTACTCTAGCCACTTCTTGATACTAATATCAAAAATATTAACCCTGTCCTTTTTCTTCGGTGACGTATTTCTCAGGATCCTGGTCGAAAGCCCTCTTGCAGCCAACAGCGCAGAAGTAGTATTTCTTTCCCTTGTACTCAGAGGTAGCTGCTGCCTTGCTTTCTTCCACCTCCATCTTACACACCGGATCAGTCACCATTTTGAACACCTCCTATAATCTAGTTAACTGCCAAACTTGGCTGGCTTGAACCTCCTTAACCGCAGTGAGTTGAATACCACGGTAACGGAGCTAGCTGCCATGGCAGCCGCTGCCAGAATCGGATTTAGAAATCCATAGTCGCCGAAAATGAAATGGAGCCCTGAGGGAACACCGGTATGCCCAAAGGCAAGATACAATACCCCTGCTGCCACGGGGATAAGGGCAGTATTATAGGCGAAAGCCCAGAAAAGGTTCTGCTTAATCGTCCTCATAGTGCGCTTACTCAGGGAAATAGCAGTTACGATTCCCGTCAAATCGCCGCTGATCAACGTAATGTCCCCGGTTTCCATGGCAACATCAGCGCCCGTGCCAATAGCGATACCCACATCCGCTTGGGCTAGCGCCGGCGCATCGTTAATTCCGTCGCCTACCATTGCTACCACCTTTCTCTTCTGCAATTTCCTCACCTCTTGAGCCTTATGTTCAGGCAGGACTTCGGCCACGACACTACCAACGCCAGCCTCTCGAGCAATAGCCTTAGCGGTACGCCGATTGTCCCCAGTAAGCATGACTGTCTCAATGCCCATTTTGTGTAAAGCCTGGACTGCCTCTTTAGCATTCGGCTTAATGGTATCAGCTAGGGCGATGATTCCCACCACCTGACTATCCAGGCTCAAGAACATCACCGTCTTCCCTTCTTCAAATAGCTCGTTGGCTTTCTCCTCAAGTCCATTCAAGGAGAAGCCTCTTTCCTTCACTAATCCGAGGTTGCCCAGGAGAAGCTTCCTGTCTTCCACCAAGGCTTCCACGCCGTGGCCAGGGATAGCCTTAAAATCTGAGGCCGGAGAGCCCTCCAGCTTCCTGTCTGAAGCAGCCTTCACTATAGCCTCGCCAAGTGGATGCTCTGAAACACGCTCGACTGAGGCCGCCAGCCGGAGAACTTCTTCCTCAGAAGAAGAAGGGACAACAATTATATCAGTTACCGTCAGTTCACCACGGGTGAGAGTACCAGTTTTGTCCAGCAGCACAGTATTTATCTGGTGAGACCTCTCCAAGGCCTCACCACTCCTGATAAGAACGCCATGCTCAGCTCCTTTACCTGTGCCCACCATAATGGCCGTTGGAGTCGCCAGTCCCAGAGCACAGGGGCAAGCGATAATAAGCACTGCCACGAAGTTGAGAATGGCAAAGGTAAGGGCTGGGGGAGGCCCGATAGAGTACCAGACTATGAAGGTAATGATGGCAATACCAATCACTATCGGCACGAAATAGCTGGCAATAATGTCAGCCAGACGCTGAATGGGAGCTTTACTCCCTTGGGCTTCGTCCACCAGTCTTACAATTCGAGCCAATGTCGTGTCCTTGCCCACTCTGGTCGCCTCGAACTGAAAGCTCCCCGTCTTGTTAATAGAAGCACCGATAACCTCATCACCTGCCTTTTTCTCCACAGGAATGCTTTCCCCAGTAATCATTGACTCATCAACGCTGGAATACCCTTGGCGGACTACACCATCCACAGGCACTCGCTCTCCTGGATGCACCACAATGAGGTCGCCAACTTGAACATCTTCGACGGGAATTTCCTTTTCCTCGCCTTCACGGATAACCACGGCAGTCTTGGGATTTAGCCCTATCAACTTCTTTATCGCTTCCGATGTTTGTCCCCTGGCCCTCGTCTCCAGGAAGCGACCGAGTAAGATCAAGGTAATAATCATAGCTGAGGTATCAAAGTACAGGCCAGGTTCTATCCCCGCAGTGACAAACAGGCTGGGAAAGAGAACAGCTAACATGCTATAAAGGTAGGCTGCCGATGTGCCTACGGCTATTAACGTATTCATATCGGCAGTCTTGTGTCTCAGTGCACCCCATGCCCCCTGATAGAATCGCCAGCCCGCCCAGAACTGCACCGGTGTAGCTAGCACCCACAGCAGATAGGACTTTCCTATAAAAGAGGGACTCCAGCCCAGAGCCATAATTGATAAGGCAAGTACAGCGGCAAAGATGAACCTGTTCCTTATAGTACGGAGCTCTCGCTGGGCAGCAGTGGTGACATCCTCCAAGGTCTTTGTTTCTGGCCCCAGTTCATAACCAGCCTCTCTCACTGCCTGTCGCAGGTCGGCTACCCTTACCTCCTCAGTATATTCTACGGTAGCCTTCTCTGAGGCTAGGTTGACACTGGCTGAAATTACACCTGGAACATCAGAGAGGGCCTTTTCTACCCGGGAAACGCAGGAGGCACAGGTCATGCCGCCTACAGAAAAGATGGATTTCCTGGTCGCCGTCCCATAGCCCAGTCGAGAGACAATGTCCTTAATCCTGGCCAGATCTACCTTGGTGGGGTCATATTCTATAGACGCCTCCTCTGAGGCGAAGTTGACATTTGCCCGTTCCACACCTTGTGTCTCAACCAGACCCTTCCCGATGGTAGCAGCACAAGTAGTGCAGGTCATCCCAGTTATGTGGATACGAGCCTTCTCGGATTTCCTGGAGTTTGGTTCCTTATCCATCATCTCTATGTTCAACCAAGATAGATATACCTCACCATGTTACTTTGGTAATTTTCCCATACGAAAAAACTCTTCGGAATGTTGTTTCTCTGTCATTGTGCCTCAACACTGATATCCAAACTATCTACATTTTCCACGCCTTTCAGTGAAGAGACCAAGCCAACTACGGTATTGGAAATAATGTCGTTGGGAAAGGGGGTGAGGGAAAGTTCATTCCCATTGACGATGATTTTGACATTGCCCTTCTTCTGATGAATTTCCAGGCTATGTATCTCTCCTGCCCCTTTCAACGAGGCAACTGCACCGACCGCAGTCCGAGCTAGAAACTCCTCGACAAAGGGATTCATGTCGACAGATACGTTGTTCACCGAGAGCTTTGCCTTAAAACTTCCCCTCATCCTGTACCTCCTCTTTTCTGATTTGGTGCATTCTATAAGAATGTGGCCTCACAAAGGATAGCTACTTTACTAGCTCCGCCCCCTTTTCGGTGATCTCATACTTGCCACTCGCTTCGGTAGTCAGGCCAGCCCCTGTAAGCTCACGGAGTCCACTCCTGACTCTAAATAGCGGTAACCCAGCATCTTTGGCGATTTCTTCAGGAGACCCCAGCCCTGACTTAAGAGCACGTAGCATCTTTGTGCCCGACTCAGTAGGTTTGCCATCTGGACTTATGCATGCCATATTCTTCTCCTCAACCAGCCATCTCTAGAGCTTCTTCTTGCAAAGATACCAATCCACACACTCATATCCCTGCTTGAGCCTTTCCTCAGCCATTTCCTGCGTGTTGGGTGGAGGTACCACCACCATATCACCCGGTCGCCAGTTAGCTGGGGTAGCTACCGCATTTTTGTCTGTAGTTTGTAGTGCGTCTATTATTCTAAGTATCTCATCCATATTCCTGCCGGTAGTCAGCGGATAATATAATATTGTGCGGATAATCTGGTTGGGATCGATTATGAACACACACCTGACAGTTTCGGTCTTGCTCTGGCCTGGATGAATCATGCCGTAAGCCATAGAAACTTCCTTGCTGAGGTCGGCTATAATGGGGAATGGTATCTCTGTCCCTGTCTTCTCCTCGACATTGCGTACCCAGGCAATGTGTGAGGAAACGCTGTCAACGCTCAATCCCAGAAGCTCCACGCCACGCTTCTGTAATTCCGGATAGATTTGGGCAAAAGCGATAAACTCAGTAGTGCATACCGGCGTGAAATCCGCCGGGTGGGAAAACAGAATCAGCCAGCTCCCTTTGAAATCTTCAAGCTTAAGCACCCCGTGACTGGTTGGCGCTTCAAAGGCTGGGGCTGGCTCACCTATCCGAGGCATACTGGTTACTTGTTCCTTTAACTCCTCCATGTTACTCCTCTTTTATTTTGTATTCTTGGCCCAGGTTTTAGAAGTATAAGTCCTTTAGCCAGATTTCCATAAACCGTGAATATTGCAATACTCCCTGGCAGTTACCTTTTGTGGTTTAATGTCGAATTCTGCCTCAGGTTTTGCTCCTGGTTTAAGAAATATCCGGCAACTCCTACCGTCAGCGACCATCTCTACCCACTCTATGTAATGCTTTTCCTCCATTGGATGGGGAACATCGCCCACCTTGACCTTTATTCCTTTATCTGTTGCTTCTATGACCGGCACATGCTTTTCCTGACCGACATCCGTCGCTTTCTCCTGCTGCAATTCCATTGGCTGCCCGCAACAGACCAGTCCCCCTACACCGGTGCGCAGTACCTCGACGATATTGCCACAAACATTGCACTTATAGACCTGTTTTAATCCTGTCATTCTGTCACCTCCTTCTTCTGATGACTCCACCGATTAGACAGCTAAAGCAACTTTGTTCCCACCATCCTCACCTCCTCTCTTTTAGGCTAAAAGCGCTGCTAAGCGAAGCCGTGCTCCTTATGCTTCTGAGCAATGGTGCTGGCCAGAGTCTCTAGAGCCTTGAAGTCCTCTTCTTTGGGAAACCCCTTGCTGAGCACCGGAGTCAACAATTCTATTTTCAGGTTGGGGAGCATCCCGATAAGTTGTTCCACAGCCTTGCCTCCCCAGCCATAGGAGCCAATGATAGAGGCGAACTTCAGATTGGGTCTCAGGGCATTCGCCAAGAAGGCAGCATAGACAACGCTCGGATGTGGACCGGCTAAGACAGTGGGCGTGCCGATAACGATGGTCGCCGCATCAACTAATGCCATCGCCAGCTTCCCAAGGTCAGTTACCGTAAGGTCAAATTGTTTCACCGTCACGCCCATTTGGGCTAATGCTCCGACGAGATATTCCACCATTTCACAGGTGCTGCCGTGCATCGAGACATAGGGTAACACGACGATATTCTTGGGCTCGTCGAAGGCCCAACTATGATACGCTTTCAGGATGAACTCTGGTTTATCATACATAGACCCGTGGCTGGGAGCGATGATGTCAATTGCGTAGTCCTTTATTTTCTCCAGGTTTTTCTGGATGTTCGTTCGGAAGGGCATCATGATTTCGGCATAGTACCTTTTGGCCGCCTCGTAGACCTGCCCTTCATCGGTTACATATAAGTCAGTTGTGGCTAGATGGGAACCAAAGAAATCGCAGGGGAACAGTATTTTGTCTTCTTTCAAATAGGTCAACATTGTCTCTGGCCAATGAACCCACGGAGCATGGATAAACTCCAGGGTTCTATCTCCCAGCGAAATGGTCTCTTTATCGTTGACCGTTATAAACCTCTCCTCTGGAATCAGAAGCAGGTCTATAAGCATTCCTTTACATCTGGGGGTAACGATGACTTTTGCCTGAGGGCATTTTTCAAGGACTTGGGGGATGGTACCAGAATGGTCCTGCTCGGCATGATTGGCAACCACATAGTCTATACCTTCAACCCCAAGTTGGTTCAGGTGATTTATTAACACCTCCTCCATGGTTGGATCTACCGTATCAATAAGAGCTGTCTTTTCACTACCCCTAATCAGATACGAGTTATAACTCGTGCCATCGGGAAGAGGTATAAGGGCGTCAAATAACCGTCTGTCCCAATCAATTGCTCCCACCCAGTAGACTTCAGGTCTTATCTCTCTTGGTTTCATCCCAGTTCTCCCTTCAATATTCCAGCAGTCTTTTTTCTCCCTCAATCTGCTTTATCCCCGTGATATCTTGTGTGACTTCCAGTGTGCCCAGATACCTTCCCACTTTATCCCAGACGGCAAAGTACCTTATATATACTTTTCTCCCCCTGAGGTCTATCCAGAATTCAGCTGAATCTCTCTTACCCCTCTTAAAATCGGACAAAATCTGGTTTACTTTATCCACACTGCGCTTTGGGTGACAATTCTGAACCGACTTCCCAATCACGGATAGCGGTCGTTTGAAGATCCTTGTTTCATGCTTATTCCAGAATTTGACCAAATCATCTTCGTCAACGAAGGAAATCTCTACAGGTATTGTTTCCAATATCCCCTCTAGCTGTTCTGTGCTGAGGCTCTCTATCATTGTTACTCCCCTATCCCTCTACTTTTTCAAACTTGTCCTTGCTCGCCCCACAGACAGGGCATACCCAGTCATCGGGTATTTCCTCGAAAGGCGTACCCGGTTTTATCCCGCCGTCAGGGTCACCCAACTCGGGGTCATAGATATAGCCACAAACAGTGCACTTGTATTTGGCCATTTTTGGTGCTGCCTCCTTTCTCTCCTCAACATAACTGGGAGCTGTCTTAGGAGTGGTGCCTCTTTTCACCTGATGATAATACGCATAAGTCATGGGCTCGCCTTCTTTGACAATGTCCGCCGCCACAATCTCTCCTATAAAGATAGTATGAGTCTCGACATCTATTTGACTAATTACTTTGGCCTCAAGATAAGCTAAGGTATTGTCAACTACAATCGGGGCCTTGGTTTCACCCAGCTTGTAGTCGATATCCTTGAGTTTATCTACTTCCCTGCCTGACTTGAAGCCAAAATGACCGACGAAACTCAAAGGTGTATCCTGAGAAAGAATTGAAACGGTAAAGACCTTACTTTCTGTAATAAACTGGTGAGTTAGATTTTGCCTGTTGATGGCCACAGCGATAACAGGTGGCTCAGAGCAAACTTGGAAGACCGTGTTGGCAATCTGACCATTGAGCTTGCCTTCCTTTTTGGAAGCCACAACATACAAGCCATAACCCAGTTTATGAAGAGCTTTTAGATTGATTACTCACCTCCGTTAACCTAAATTACATGATGTCCTTTTCGCTAGCTTTAACAGCCCGCTGTAACTCAAGACTGAGCTGGGGTGGTAGCCCCTCGATGTCTACTCTTAGAAAGCCTCTGACTATGGTAGCTGTGGCCTCATCTCGTGTTAAACCTCGCATCATCAGATATTCCACTTCCTCTTCAGCTATCTTGCCGACAGCAGCCTCATGGGATAGGTCTATGCCAGCTAGCGTCCCCTTTAGTTCTGGTATAGCCTGAATAATGCCTTCCCCTTTTAAGATCAGGCCGCGACACTCAAGATGCCCTTTGACCTCAGGGGCATTGCCTTCTATGTAACCTCGAGCGATAATATCTCCCCCTGTCGTAATAGCCCGTGATATTATCTCCGTCCTAGCCCCTTCGGCATCCAGGATAACTCTGGAGCCTAAATCCATGGTAGACCCAGGTGGTGCAACTAGGATGCTGTTAAATCTCACCACTGCGTTGTCCCCAACGCATCTGGCCAGAGGGTTCGTTTGCAGTGAGCGAACTGGCTTCATAATTACATAGTTGCTAAGGAACAGGCCATTTTCTTCAACAATAATTCCGGTACGGGGACGCACAGCTATCTCTGGCGTCCAGTTATGTATCATAGTGAAGCTAACCTTAGCCCCTGGCTTAATATAAAACTCAGAAACCCCCAGGTGTAATCCTGGTTCCCCCTTGGGAGACGTAGTACAGCCGGTAATGATATGTAACTCTGAACCTTCTTCAGCAATAATGATATTATGAACATTCTGTGCCAACTTACCTCTGGCCAAGTAAAGACAGGCTTGAACGGGATATGTTGTCTTATTACCAGGCAGGGCTCTGATGAAGTAACCATTACTCTGGTTGAGCTCTACATGAGCCGTATATTTGTCGCTGTCCACAGCTACGGCTTTCCACAGGTAATCAGACAACCAGTCGTATTTCTCCAAGGCCTGGTTGGTGCCCATCACCTCTATGCCCTCTTGACTTGCCAGGCTATGTATTATGGAATGGTCCATCTGGATGATAGTTCCTGAGCGCTGGCTACTATCATCCAAGGTAACCCCAGCCTGTGTCATTTGCTCCCTGGTCTCAACAGGCAGCTGCGATGGGTCGTCCTGATAAGGCAATTCATCTGCAGAATGAGCGTACTTATCTAAATCTATATCCTCACCAAGAGGTGCTGGCTTGGATAATGCGGCTCTGGCTTTTTCCTTAGATACTTTAGAAGACTCTATCTTACGCACTTCCTACACTCCTCATAACCCTTACTTTTAATAGTTTCCAGAATCTCATGAGGGTCTCCCTCACAGATTATCCTGCCATCCAACATGACATAGCCGGTGCGGGCATTGACATAGTCCAGAATATGGCCAGTATGGGTGATAATAAGGCCACCATGCCTCCGGTCACGTATTGGGTGTTCTTTCTGCAGAAGCTCATTTATCAGCTGACCGATTAGGGCTATATTTACCAAGTCAACACCAGACTCAGGCTCATCTAACAAAGCCAGGTCCGGATTTTGAGCTAGTAATTGCACAAGCTCCGAGCGTTTTATCTCCCCTCCAGAGAATCCGTAGTTTAGCTCCCTATCCATAAGCTCGATTAGGTTAGCTTTCTCTGCCATTTTGTGTATATTTTCCTCGCTTGCCTGTCCCCTAATACAGGCAGCTACCATATCACTAGTCTTGACTCCGCGAACAACTGGTGGCCTTTGGAGAGACATGCCGATTCCCAAACGGGCTCTCTCATCAATGGGCAATCCCACTATGTTCTTGCCCTTAAAGACAATGCTACCCTTGGTTACTTCATATTTAGGAGAACCCATCACCGCCATAAGAAGAGTGGTCTTCCCGCCGCCGTTTGGGCCAAAAAGGACATGGGTCTCACCAGCTTTAATAGTCAAATCTATATCATGCAAAATCCCCTTGCCCTCCACTGCCACACTTAGCCGCTTAATCTCTAACATTATTTTCCTCCACTAATTTTCTAACCACCTATTCAGCCTCCGTCTAAAGATGGGTGCTCGGTTTTAACAAACCAACCTGCTGGGTTAATGAGATACTCACGGTAGTCAACGAGAGCCAGATAGTGACCTCTTTCTTCAGCAGCCAAAGCCCCATAAAATCTTTTCTCGGCACCGTACATAGCTCTTTCGCCCCGACTTTTGTAGAAATCGTGAGTTTTGTTTTCCATCTCCATAGCTTTAGCTATGGCATCAAGCTCAGCAGGAGGCGCCTTTATATCAGGGTCAGCCGTCTCCATGGCCTTGGCAAATAAAGTGCTTATTCCCTCTCTCCTGCCAGACTCAATGTCAATCTCAGGCCAAGCTTCTTTACTCCTGATAGCCTTATATATTTCTTCAAACCTTTGCCGGTGCCCATCCTCCTCAACAGCTAACCATCGAAAAAGCTCTCTACCCACCTTGTTATCACTTTCCTGGCTCACTTTCTGGTAGTATTCTTTGCCATCGATCTCCATCTGAATACCCAGTTGAAGCGCCTCTATGGTTTTAGCCTGTTCGTTTTCCATCTACTCATCTCCTTTCACCCCTTAGATTCTGCTTTTCGAGCTTGATATCTTGCCAACGCCTCATTAAAAAGCCTTTCCTCCTCCTCAGTACTAACTACGAGTGGCGGCACCTCCATAGGTTTCCCCTCAGCATCTAGGGCTACCATTATGAAATAGGCAGTTAGTGCATGAAGCTTCTTCCCGGCAAAGAGGTCCTCAGCCTCGACTTCTATTTGAACCTCCATAGATGAGCGACTGGTAAAAGTGATTTTGCCATGGACGATGACCAAGTCACCTATACGAACTGGGTTATGGAAATTTATGTCCTCCACCATAGCAGTCACCACATTAGCACGACTATGGCGCGCAGCTACCACAC
Source organism: Dehalococcoidia bacterium (assembly GCA_011170325.1). Lineage (GTDB taxonomy): Bacteria > Chloroflexota > Dehalococcoidia > GIF9 > UBA5629 > W265. Next base: position 21,962 of record DUEX01000021.1, read on the forward strand.
CGGCAGCATTATCCATAAACTTCATCAACTCCCCTCCGTGCACAAATCCCGCTGGATTGGCTTGATCAGGTAACATCAGCTGCGCCATATCAACCGCCGAATGACCTACCGTCCTTCCTTCGAAAGCTCCCCCCTTGTCTAACGTCTCTAACAGCTCAAGATAGTTCCTCTCGTGTTTCTCCTCAACTTTGCCCATCCTGCGGAAGAAATCAGCAATTTCAGCAAAGCCCTCTTCCCCAGCCACCTCTGCCGCTTCAGGATACAACTTGGTCGCCTCCTCATGCTCACGACTAATCGCCAGCTTCAAATTTGCCTTGGCGTCTCCAACACCACAAAGGAACCTAAACTCATGCTCCGCGTGCTCAGCCTCGTTTCTAGCCGTCGCCAAGAACATGTCAACTATTTGTTCTAGACCAGCTTCCTTGGCAGCAGAAGCAAAATACATATAGCTAGCATTGGCTTGTAATTCCCTGGCAAAAGCCTTCCGCAAATTTTCCTCGGTTTTGCTTCCTTTAAGCTCCATAATTCTCCCCCTGGTCCACTAGAGATAATAGCCTGCCTCCAAACTGAACCTACGTTACCTGGCGTGTCCTGGTTTCCTCTGGCTTGCGAAGAAGTTGCCTAGCTTCTTTGCACTACCTGTTTAAGCTCGGAGAGCCGCCTTAGGTGGGATTTCTCTTCGTCTATTATTTTATTAACTACTTTGCGGTCAGCCCGGCCCACGAAGTTCTGCATTTCTGCATAGAAGAGGATGGAGTCCTTTTCGGCCTGCATTCCTATATCCAGAGCGTCAATCTCGCTGGATGTCTTCTCAGCTTTTTGTTGGGCCGCGGCGAGATCGGTGAACACCGTATTGTCAACCAGTGACTTAAGGTAGAGCATATACTCTCCAGGATAACTTTCCGGAGGTTGGTATTTGCCCACGGAATCGAGCATACTCTGAAAGGTGTTCAAGTGCTTCTTCTCCTCGCCAGCCAGATAATCATAGATGGCTTTAGCATCCTTGTTTTTGGTCTTCTCAGCTAAGGTCTGGTAAAATGCCGCGCCGTTGTTTTCTATGCCTAAAGCTACTTCTAGAAGTTCGCTGCCTGAGAAAAGAATAGACATTTTCAAATCCTCCCTATGATTTTGCTTATTCGCTGAGCCTCTGGAGATAGCGATGCGCTTGAAGGGCAGCCTTAGCCCCCTCGCCGGCAGCTACCACTATCTGCTTCTCAGGGACATTGGTCACATCGCCAGCAGCGAAAAGACCTGGCATACCGGTTTCATTAGCACAATTGACCTCGATTTCCCCGAGGCGATTTACAGCAATAATCCCTTTTGTCAGCTCCGAGTTGGGGATAAGCCCGATCTCGACAAAGACACCACTAACCTGAAGTTCCCTTTCCTGTCTGCTTTTCAAGTCCCTTATTCTTATCCCGCCAACAAATTTCTCTCCTGCTATCTCCAGAACTTCGTGTTCCAGAAACACTGTCAGGTTATTAGCACCTTTCACCTTATCGATTAATATCTGGTCGCCAGTGAGAGGAGTCAGCGATACTAAGTAAACATGGTCAGCGATTTTGACCATGTCATCGGCAGCTTCCAGGGCAGAGTTGCCACCTCCAATAACAGCCACCTTCATACCAGCAAACAGGGGACCATCACAGATAGCGCAGTAGGTAAGTCCTCTGCCCCTCAGCTTTTCCTCTCCCTGGACATTTAGCGGGCGCGGACGCTTGCCAGTGGCAATTATGGCCGCCTTAGCCTGGTAGGTCTCACCACCATCGGCCCTAGTCTCGAAGCCTCCGCTTATTTGGGCCAAGCTGCTAACCCCCTGCCCAATTTTCACATCTAGGGGAAACTTTTTTACCTGCTCCTCAAATTTCTGCATCAGCTCAGGGCCCTCAATGAACTGGTAGCCCATGTAGTTTTCTATTCCCAATGTCCAGTTGACCTGCCCTCCCAGGTCTTTGCTGAGCAGCAAAGTATTCAGCCTCTTCCGTGCCGCATAAACGGCTGCAGTCATCCCGGATGGACCGCCTCCGATTATCA
>DUEX01000022.1 GCA_011170325.1 Dehalococcoidia bacterium
TTCTATTGACCGCTACTTGTGCAGCGTTGACCTGAAAGAGGGTAGACCAGAAGCCCGGGAAAGCGTTAAGGATGTGCCCAAAGAAGGGGTTGTAACAAAAGAAAGAGCAGTTATGCCAGTACTTGAGATGGGGAAACGGGCTGGCTCCTTTGCCCAGGTCGAGCTTGGTTTTGATGAGAAAACAGCGATTGAAGAAGCCAGCCGCTGTCTGAATTGTGCGGGGTGTTGTGAGTGCCTTGAGTGCGTTAAAATCTGCGAGCGGAATGCTATTAACCATGACATGAAAGAGGAGACCATCGAGTTGGACGTCGGTAACATAATCATAGCTACTGGTTACGATGCCTTTGACCCGTCTCCGCTTTACCAGTACTGTTATGGGCGCCTGGATAATGTTATTACCAGTCTCGAGTTTGAAAGGATGTGTAATGCTTCTGGGCCGACTGGCGGCAATATCATTCTGAAGGATGGCTCGGAGCCGAGAAGCGTGGCTATCATCCACTGCGTAGGTAGCCGGGATAAGAACTATCACGAGTATTGCTCAAGGGTATGCTGCATGTACTCGATGAAGTTCGCTCACCTAGTAAGGGACAAAACGCGAGCCAAGATTTATGAATTCTACAGCGAGCTCAAGACTGCCGGTAAAGGCTATGAAGAGTTCTACAACCGCGTTCTAGAGGAAGGGGTTAACTTCGTTCGGGGTCGCCCTGCGGAGGTAGTTCAGCAGAATGGCAGGCTGGCTATCCAGTGTGAAGATACTTTGGCTGACTGCCAGCGCCTCATCCCCGTGGATATGGTTATATTGAGTACGGCTATAGAGCCAAAGTCAGACACAGAAGAAATTGCCCGACTGTTTTCCTTGAGCCGGAGCCCCGATGGCTTCTTCCTGGAGAAACACCCCAAGCTTGATCCCGTAGCCACAATGAGTGATGGCATCTTCACCGTGGGTTGTTGCCAATCTCCTAAAGACATTCCCGATAGTGTGGCTCAGGCTTCAGCAGCTGCTGCCCGTGTTCTGGCTATGATCAGTGCCGGCGCAATAGAGGTTGAAGCTGCTACCGCTGCTATTAATGAACAGCTGTGCAGCGGGTGCAAGATATGCTTAGACCTCTGTCCCTTCCATGCTATTTCCTTCGATGAGGCAAAAGGTGTTTGTCAGGTTAACGAGGCTTTATGTAAGGGTTGTGGTACTTGTGCTGCCGCCTGCCCCAGCGGTGCAATTACTCATAAGCACTTCACTACCGAAGAAATTATGGCTGAAATTGAGGGGATATTAGTATGAAATTCAAACCTGAAATCGTTCTGTATGATTAGCAAGCAGGTTGCAGGTGACCTTAGCAAGTGAGGTACAAAAGGTGACTATTCCCCTAGCAACACATAAACTCTCTAATAAGAGAGGCAAGCCATCTCTGCCGAAGTTCTACCGATGGCGTGGTGGGTCTCTACCTTTCTGCTGGTCATTTGGCTGGGAGACAGGTAAAGACAATGACCTTGTGTGCATTAAGCCCCACGTGCGAACTGGGATAGAAGGAAAGATAGCCTTAAGCCCTGTTTGCTCGAGTAGATTTTTAGCATTCTGTGGTTTTATGATGAAGGCGATACTCGTAACAATTGACCATAATTTGAAAGGGTTAGAAGGTTAATCCATGACAATCCCAGCAGAGGATTTCTAGGCCCTCTTCCCTACGTCGCCAAAATTCTAATTTGCGCTGCTTTTCCCACATATAAAGGCTAACAGCGCACTGTAGTATAAGCAATGTCAACTCTTGTTTGACAATATTCTTTACAGAGTAGTAAAATAATTTTACAGTGATGGCAGTACGATTTGAGCAATCACAATCGCTTCAGGCAAGACAAGAGCTCAAATTATACACTCGAATAGAGCAGGCTAACTTGCTGGAGATGTCTGAGGAGGAATTTCACCGCCTTATCGCTGAGATAGAAGAATCTCCTCTTTTTGACCGCCTTCACCGGCAGGAAAAAATAGTCCGCTATAAGCGATTTCAAAAAACTGACCTTTCTCAACATTTCTACGAGCTTAAAGAGGAACTTGTAGCTGAACCAGGCTCCCTAGATATTGAATCACTGCTACTAAATAAGCAAGACATTGTTAATCAGATTAAGAAACTGGGGCTAGAGAAGTTCAAACAACTTTTTCTGTATCCTGAGGCAGGGTTAACTGCCGAGGAAATCGCCCAAGAGTGTCACTTAGATATTTCCGAAGTTCAAAGGATAAATGGCCTTATTGACGAACTATCCATCGCTGGCGAGTTTTACAACCCTTCCCTCATCAGCCGAGGAGGCATACATTATTCTAAAATCGCCTCAGTTGAGAGGGGACCGGAGGGCTTCATCATTGCTTACTTCTCCCCGGCTCAGGCCCGGGGGAAATTCATGATCAACTATGAGAAATTTGAGGAGATGCAGAAATCTGAAGCTTTTACTAAGGCTGAGGTCAAGGAAATCAGAGAGCTTTTCAGAAAGCTAGAACTAATCAATAATCGAAAGGTCACCGTATATCGAATACTGCAAAGTATTATAGAAAAGCAAGCTCTTTACTTCGACTCAGGTGACCCCATGGCTTTATTACCTTTCACTCAGAAAGAGCTGGCTAAAAGACTTGAAGCTGCTCCTAGCTCCATCAGTCGCGCTATTACCTACAAGAGTATCGATACTCCTTGGGGAGAGAAGCCGCTAAAGGATTTTTTTCCCAGACCGAAGAGATTTAGAAAAGAGTCAATCAAACAGCTTATTGAGGCCGAAAAACTACCACTTTCCGACGAGGCTATTAAAGCCAAGCTCGAAGAAAAATTTGGAGTAGCTATCTCACGGCGGGCAGTAACCAATCTGAGAAATGAGTTAAAAATCCTGCCTTCCCGCCAGAGGAAAAAGAACCTTCAATCCAGTCAAGGAAACTAACAATGTCCATTGTTTTTACCGATCGAGAAAAATGTACAGGATGCTACGCTTGCATCCGCAATTGCCCGAGTAAGGCAATCAGGGTAAGAGAGGGCTTGGCTGAAGTTATAAAGGAACGCTGCACTGCTTGTGGCACCTGTCTTCATGTCTGTGCTACAGGAGCGAAGCAGGTGGAAAGCGACATAGGGCTAGTTCGTCAACTACTGGCGCAATATCCAACGGTGATCGCTCTTCTTTCTGCGCCATTTCCAGCTGCTATGCCCGAGGTTCATCCCAGACAGCTCGTAACCGCCGTGAAAAAACTGGGGTTTAGCGAAGTAATGGAAGACTCCTTTGGCGCCGAGCTTGTCTGCAGAGAATATGCCCGCCTTATCAATGGAAACAAGGGTAAAACAATCCTCTCATCTACTTGTCCAGCCATAGTGGCTTACATCGAAAAATACTATCCTCGACTAATTGGCAACTTGGCGCCTATTGTTTCGCCCATGGTCGCTATGGCTAGAGCGATTAAATGGAAATATAATCCGGAGGCTAAGGTAGTCTTTATTGGCCCTTGCGTTGCCAAGAAAGCCGAGGCCCAGGATGAAAAGGTTGCCGGCGTTGTGGACGCTGTCCTGACCTTTTCCGAGCTTAAGGAAATGTTCGCTGCCAGAGGCATCAATCCCGAATCCGAGGAGGAAGGACAATTTTCCGGTCCCAAACCCAACCTCGGTCGCCTATTCGCTGTATCGGGAGGCTTACTTAAGGTAGCTGGGTTATCCGACGACATCTTGCTAAACGATGTCATCAACGCCTGCAGTAAGAGTTACATCGTCAAGACCCTTCGAGAGTTTGCTGAAGGCAACATCACCGCTAAATTCATCAACCTGTGTTTTTGCGAAGGCTGTATTGATGGGCCAGTCATTGATAATGAGCTAAGCATCTTTAAACGCAGGGAAATCGTTGCCAACTACACTGCGAGCCAGGCAGACCCAGCTCAAACAGAAAGAGACATCCAGCAGTATGCCGATGTCGACCTCGGCCGTAAATTTACCAGCCAAAGTATCGGACTACCTATGCCCAGCGATGAGGATACTCAAAATATTCTGAGGCAGATAAATAAAGTAGATCCTAGAGACCAGATGAACTGTGGCGCCTGTGGCTATAGTTCATGTCGGGAGTTAGCTATATCCGTCTGTCAAGGTCTGGCTGAGGTCGATATGTGTTGGCCATACGTACTTAACAAGTTAAAGACTACCCAAGAGGAGCTAATCCAAGCCGAAAAGCTGACTTCACTGGGCCAGATGGCTGCCTCTATAGCTCACGAGGTCAATAATCCACTGGCTGGCGTCTTAGTCTATGCCAAACTAATGTCCAAAAAACTAGCTGCTGATGGCTTGCCTCGAGAGGAAGCTCTAAATTACCTGTCGAAAATAGAGACTGAGGTCAGCCGTAGCTCCGGGATAATTCGCAATCTGCTGGACTTTGCTCGCCAGTCAGAGCCAATGTTAAGAGTCATAGACATCCGTCAAGTTATTGACCAAGCCCTGCCTCTAGTAGCCCATCAGGCTCAGCTTCAAAAGGTTGAAATAGTTAAAGAACTCAGACCCGACAGATGTAAAGTCACAGCCGATTTTGACCAAATCCGTCAGGTTTTTGCCAATCTTATCCTTAATGCTATTCAAGCCATGCCTCAAGGAGGAAATCTGACCTTGCATACCTCTGTGGTAACTGAAGAAGAGGCAGGAGGTAAGAAGCAGGATTGGGTCAAGGTTGATATTCAGGATACTGGCTGTGGGATTTCCAAAGAGAATGTGCGCAAACTGTTCACCCCATTCTTTACTACTAAAGAACGAGGAAAAGGGGTAGGTCTAGGCTTAGCCGTAGCCCACGGCATTATCCAGCGTCACAAGGGAAGAATCGAAGTTGATAGTGAGTTAGACGAAGGAACTACCTTTACTGTTTACCTGGAGGCTCACAATGAAGGAAGCAGCTAAAATCCTCGTCGTTGATGACGAAGCTAGTTTACGCGAATCTCTTCGTGACTGGCTGAGTGATGTTGGTTATCAGGTGTTCACTGCTGAGAACGGGCTCGAAGCTTTAGAAATCGCCCAGAGAGAAAAACCGGCAATCGTTCTTGCTGATTTAGTTATGCCAGCCATGGATGGAATTGAGTTGACCAAAAAGCTAAAGGAGCTTTATCCCGACATAGCAGTAGTCATTATCACTGCTTACGGCAGCATCACTACTGCTATTGCGGCTATGAAGGAGGGTGTCTATGACTACATTGAGAAACCATTCTGCCCTGAGCGGGTGGAATTGCTCATCAAGAAGCTGGCTGAGCATCAAGAACTAGTAAAGGAAAACGTTTCCTTGCGCCAGAAATTAGAAGACCAGTATCGCTTCGAAAATATTATCGCCAAGAGTCATAAGATGCAGCAAGTATTTGACGTGGTCAGGATTGTGGCTGGGAGCAATGCCACCGCCTTGATTACCGGCGAAACCGGCACAGGCAAAGAACTCATCGCCAGAGCTATCCATAATTTGAGCCATCGCCGAGACAAGCCCTTTGTCGCTGTTAGCTGTGCTGCCTTACCGGAAAGCCTGTTGGAAAGCGAGCTCTTCGGCCATGAAAAGGGTGCTTTCACCGGAGCCATCGCTCAAAAGAAGGGGAAATTCGAATATGCTAACAAAGGAACTCTATTTCTGGATGAAATTGGCGAAATGAGTGCCAATATCCAGGTTCACCTATTAAGAGCCATTGAGGAAAAGGAGATTACCAGGGTCGGTAGTAATGACCTAATAAAAGTGGATGTACGCATTGTTTCAGCTACTAACAGGGATTTGCGAAAGGCGGTGGACGAAGGAAAATTCCGAGAAGACCTTTATTATCGGCTAAATGTAGTGGCTATCGATCTGCCACCATTGCGAGAAAGAAAGGAAGACATTCCCCTCTTAGCTAAGCATTTCTTAAAGAAGTTTTCGCTGGAGAATCAAAAGGAGGCAACTGCTTTCTCAACTGAGGCAAAGGGATTTCTTGTCAAGTATGACTGGCCAGGTAATGTCCGAGAACTGGAAAATGCCATCGAGAGGGCAGTTATTCTAGCCAAGGACAGCACAATAACACTGACTGACATATCTTATCAAAATCTGCCGACAGCTTATTCACCTGTCTCAGGGAAAAACTTGAAGGAGCTAGAGAGAAATCACATTATGCATATCCTCAACGAAACTCAGGAGAATTTCACCAAAGCAGCCAGGATTCTGGGGATCAGCCGAATGACGTTGTACAATAAAGTTAGAGAATACGGCTTAAGTGTAAATAAAGTAGACAATAAGTGATTAGTCATTTTACAGTTTAGCCAGTTTGAATAGCTAATAAATTATCAGTTCTCTTGGAAAAGAAGCTATCCCGAGCTTACGGGGATAGCTTCTCTTTTTGGCATAAAAGTTGCACTAATTAAAGATAGAGAGCAGAAAGTTTACTTAGAAAGAAGAGGAAAGATTGGCAAAGAAATTGCAAAACCATAAGGTAGGAGGTGATAACGATGGCGAGGCAACAAATCTTAGCCAATGAACAAGAAGGAAAGGAGGTAAAAGAAATGACGGGAGCAGTACTAACCAAAGAGGCTGAGGTTACCACACCAGAGTGGCTGGAAAAAGCACTGGAAGAGATTGTTTCAGCCCAGACACCAGGCAGGCCGGGAGAGTGCATTTTGGTAAAGGATGGAATTGTCTCCTACCGACCATGCACCAAGGGTTATCAATGCCCCGCCTGCGAGTTCTATCAGATGGTCGAGGAAACCAGAATAATTGCTTAAACCAAGTAAATTAAAAAGAAGGAGGTAAATCAAAATGGCAAAACCTATCTTACTTGTTGAGGATGAGACTATCGTGCGTGAGTCAATCAAGGATTGGTTGACCGAAGACGGTTATCAAGTAATCGCTGCCGAGGATGGTGAGCAAGCTCTGGAGATAATTGGCAAACAAGAGTTTGGTGTAGCTATCCTTGACCTTAAGCTTCCAGGAAAAGACGGAATTCAGGTGCTGAAGGAAGCAAAGGGGCAAATCCCAACTCTTCAGGCGATTATCATCACTGCTTACCCATCAGTGGAGACAGTCACTGAGGCAATGAAAGCTGGAGCAGTAGACTATATGACTAAGCCCTTTGCCCCAGAGAGGCTGGAACGCCTGATTGAGGAAGTTTTGGAAGCCAAGGCAGGAGCGGCTCCTGAAATCGCTGTTGAGGAAAAGGAAGCCGAGGTAGGTAAGCAAGAGAAGGAAATCACTACCCATCTTGAGCAAGGCCAAGACTATTTTAAGAAGGGGAATTACGCCGAAGCCTTAGAAGAATTTGACAAGGTACTGGCGGTGGAGCCAGGTAATCTAGAGGCTCGGGTGTGGATTCAGAAGGCGAAGACCGGGGCTGTTGAGCCAGCAGTTGAGGCGGTGACTGAGGAAGAAGTTGCCGAGGAGGCTGGCAAACCCAAGCCTTGCGTATGGATGAAAATGGGTGTCGTCACCCTCCGCATGTGCACCAGAGATTACGACTGTCTCACCTGTGAATTTGACCAGCAGATGCGTGAGGCTGGCGAATCACCTGAGATTGCTGCGGCTTTAGAAAGGCTCAAGGCGTTACCCGGTAATCAGAGGCTCTGTCGCTATGCCCTCAAGGGAGATGTCTCCTACCGGCTGTGCAGCCGTCTCTTCGAATGCGCTACTTGTGAGTTTGCTCAAGTGATGGAAGACGCTATGGAGCAAAAGCTAGCCAAACTGGAGCGCCGCCGTGAAGCCCTGCGCAAGAAGGAGGCGAAAACTAAGACTTAAATCCCCTACCTATTGGTTGAAGGCAAGGCGCGACAAGAGGAATCTAAGTAGACTGGCTTTGATTAGCCAGTCTACTTTTTACACACAGAACTTGCCAAGTTGGCTGGGCTATTGTAATCTCTAGTGAAGCAACAATCGGTAGTCGATGAAGACCTTAATTCTAGGACTGGGCAACCCAATTTTAGGTGACGATGGTGTTGGCTTCCGGGCGATCCAATCGCTTAAGGCTAAATCATCTGGCCAAGATATAACCACCCTGGAGAGCAGTGCCTCTGGATTAGGTTTGTTGGATTTGCTCATCGGCTATGACAAAGCTATTATTATCGATGCTATTCAGACTAAGGATGGTAATATCGGTGAAGTTTATCGCCTCGAAGTTAGCCAGTTGAACGTCACAAGACATGCTGCCTCGCCTCATGATGTAAACTTAGCCACCGCATTGGAGTTAGGCAAAAGGCTGAATTTGGCTTTGCCACAGGAAATCAGCATCATTGCTATTGAAATACCAAGCACTTATACTTTTACTGAGGAATGCAGCCCTGATGTTGAGAAAGCTATCCCCTTAGCTGTCGACATGGCTCTTGCCATCCTTACTGAGGAATAGAAAAATTTGCCCAAAAGAACTATTGCTTTCGCTCAGTTTTACATGTATAATTTGAGGTTGGCAAAGTAGGTCTCGGAGATTTTTGTGCAAGTAAGTTTGATCAATTACACTCCCAACCCCGAGCTTACTATTGTGGCTGCTGCTCGATCTTCAGCCTCCCAATCAACTATTGAAGAGCTTCGGCACAAGCTTAGTCCCCGGCAGATAAACGATTTGCTTAAGCAGCTTTTGGATTCAGGTCACCTATCCCCCTTCGAGCATGCTAGTTTCACTTTCAGCATCGAAGGTATTTCGCGAGTCACCAGTCATCAGCTAGTCCGCCACCGTTTAGCCAGCTACACCCAGCAGAGTCAAAGATATGTCCCCCTCAAAGAACACCACTATGTTACTCCACCGACAATGTCCAGACAGACTGACCTTCTAGCTAAGTATCAGCGAGCTGTAGAAAACGCTCACGAGCTTTATTCTCAGATGCTGGAAGCCGGTATTCCAGCCGAAGATGCTCGCTATGTTCTCCCCCAAGCTACCGAAACTCAATTAGTAATGACGATGAACGCCAGGGAATTACTTCATGCCTGCTCCTTAAGATTATGTCTGCGAGCTCAATGGGAAATTGTCGAGCTCTTCGAAAGGATAAAGGCTGAGGTGGAAAGGGTAGCTCCACGCCTTGGCGCTGAGCTTAAGCCCAAATGCTATCGCCTCGGTCATTGTGATGAGCCAGAAAGTTGTGGGATTTTCCCTACACTAAAGTCTAAAGTAGAGGCAAAATAGCAATAAGGGAGGTAAAAAGATATGGCAGCTAAGATTATCAGCGGAACCCAAGTAGCCGCCGAAATTCGTGAGGAATTAAAGGAGAGGGTAAAGAAATTAAACGAGAAGGGAGTAACCCCAGCGCTCGCTGTTGTGCTAGTAGGCGAAGACCCAGCCTCAGTGTCCTATGTTACTGCCAAGGCTAAGGGCGCTGAGGAAATAGGCATGCACGAGGAAACGGTTCGCCTGCCAGCGGATACTCCAGAGGAAGAGGTGCTAAAGACGGTTGACAAGCTTAATAAAGACCCTAAATTCCATGGCATACTGGTACAGCTTCCTTTACCCAAACATGTCGGCACAGACAAAGTGATCAACTATATTTCTCCGGAGAAAGACGTGGATGCCTTTCATCCGGTGAATGTGGGTAAATTGCTCCGTGGCGAGCCTTGCCCCTTGCCCTGCACTCCTCACGGAGTTCAACAATTATTGGTCAGAAGCGGCTATGACCCCGCTGGCAAGCACGTTGTCATCTGCGGTCGGAGCAACATCGTAGGTAAGCCTCTGGCAGCTATCCTAATGCAAAAAAAGAAAGGTGCTAATGCTACCGTTACGGTATGCCATACCGGAACTAAAGATCTAGCCTCATTCTCAAGACAGGCTGATATTGTGGTGGCAGCGATGGGCAGTCCTAAGGCGATAACTGCTGACATGGTCAGAGATGGTGCAGTAGTAATCGATGTCGGCGTTAACCGCGTGGAAGACAAAACTAGAGAGAAAGGCTTTCGCCTAGTAGGTGATGCTGACTTTGATGCAATCAAGGAAAAGGCTGAGGCAATAACACCAGTCCCCGGCGGTGTGGGTCCGATGACAGTGACCATGCTACTAATGAATACAGTAGAGGCAGCAGAAATAAGGGCAGGAATAACTAGCTAGAAAGGCAACATCTTAACAAGAAGCTAGACTTTTTAGCTTTCCAGCACAGGCTAAAGATAACACAAAAACAAAAGGAGGTTACTACATGGCCTACGATGCGACCAAAATGAAAGACTGGCAGATTGCAGAAGCGGCTGAACAAAACATGCCAACCCCCGATGAGTGGCGGGAAAGATTAAAGCTGCAAAAGGATGAGATTATTCCTTTCGGCAGGCTATGCAGGCTCGATTTCATGAAGGTCATCGAGCGTCTCAAGGACAAGCCAGACGGCAAGTACATTGAGGTGACCGCCATAACCCCCACACCGCTGGGTGAAGGGAAAACGACGACTACGATGGGTATCCTGGAAGGTATGGGCAAGCGAGGCAAAAATGTAGGCGGCTGTATACGCCAGCCCTCTGGTGGTCCAACCATGAATATCAAAGGGACAGCTGCTGGCGGTGGCAATGCTCTGCTCATCCCCATGACTGAATTCTCCATGGGGCTCACCGGCGATATCAACGATATCGTCAATGCTCATAACCTAGCCATGGTGGCACTTACTGCCAGAATGCAACACGAGCGCAATTACAATGACGAGGAGCTGTCCAAGCGCACCAGGATGCGCCGCCTCGGCATTGACCCCACCAGAGTAGAGATGGGCTGGGTCATGGACTTCTGCGCCCAGAGCCTTAGAAACATTGTGATTGGCCTCGGCGGCCGCATGGACGGTTACACCATGGAGTCCAAATTCGGTATCGCCGTGAGCTCCGAACTTATGGCTATGCTGTCCATTATTACAGACCTAGCAGACCTGCGTCAGAGAATGGATAACATCACCGTGGCCTTCGATAAAAAGGGCAATATTATTACCACCGGCGACCTCGAGGTAGGAGGTGCCATGACCGCTTGGATGCGCAACACCATCAATCCTACCCTGATGTGCACGGTGGAGTATCAGCCCTGCATGGTGCATGCTGGCCCCTTTGCCAATATTGCCGTGGGACAGTCCTCAATCATCGCTGACCGCATCGGACTGAAGATGTTTGATTACCATGTCACTGAGAGCGGCTTCGGCGCAGATATCGGCTTCGAGAAGTTCTGGAACGTCAAATGCCGCTACAGCGGTCTCAAGCCACATGTGTCAGTACTCACCACCACCATCAGGGCATTGAAGATGCATGGTGGTGGGCCCAAGGTGGTAGCCGGCTTGCCTCTGCCTGATTCTTACGCCAAGGAGGACCTTGGACTCTTAGAGAAGGGTATTCCCAACATGTTGCACCACATCAATATCATTAGGACATCGGGCATCAAGCCGGTGGTGTGCATAAATGCCTTCCACACCGACACCAAGGAAGAGATCACTATGGTTAGAAAGGCAGCCGAGGCGGCTGGAGCGCGCTGTGCCGTGTCTAGCCACTGGGCTGATGGCGGCGACGGCGCCCTAGAACTGGCCGATACAGTGATGGAAGCCTGTGAAGATAAGACCGATTTTAACTTCCTATATCCCGTGGAAATGAAGCTACGGGAGCGAGTGGAAAAAATCGCCAATGTGGTCTATGGAGCCGATGGCGTCAGCTGGACACCTGATGCCGAGGCAAAGGCTAAGATGCTCGAGAGCGACTCCAAATACGATGATTACACCACCATGATGGTCAAGACCCACCTGAGCCTGACACATGACCCAGCTATTAAGGGCACCCCAAAAGGCTGGACCCTTCCCATCCGCGATGTACTGATTTATTCCGGGGCTAAATTCCTCTGCCCCTGCGCCGGAACCATCAGCCTGATGCCAGGGACTAGCTCCGATCCGGCCTTCAGAAAGGTTGACATCGATACAAAGACCGGTAAAGTCCAGGGGCTCTTCTAAGAAGCCACAGACTTAGCTTGGAGCCGGGCGATGCTTTGCATCGTTCGGCTCTTTCAGTTAAAATCACCCAATGATTGAATTGTCTCAGAAAGAATTACTTCACGAATTCAAGCCCATCTTTCATCCTGAGTCTATTGCTGTCGTCGGTGCTTCGCAAGATAAGCGAAAGGTAGGCTATGGTTGGGTGAAAGGTCTTGTAGACGCTGGCTTCAGCGGTAACATTTATCCGGTTAACCCACGTGGTGGCAAGCTTCTTGGATTAGAAATCTATCCCAGCCTCACGGCAATTCCAAAGACTGTAGATTATGTCATCGTCGTCATTCCCAGAGAGGTCGTACCTGGCCTGCTCGATGACTGCGCTGCCAAGAAAGTAAAAGCTGTCCATTTTTTCACTGCCGGCTTCAGCGAGACAGGCGAAACCTCAGGGCACAAGCTAGAAGAAGAGCTAATAAGAAGGGCACAACAAGGTGGTTTCCGCATCATCGGGCCTAATTGTATTGGCACTTATTGCCCCGAGAGTAAGATTCCTTATGGACCTGGAGGGACAATAGGTGAAAGCGGCCCAGTAGGCCTTGTTTCCCAGAGCGGTGGTATCGGTAACAAGCTAGTTGAGCTTGGAGTAGCCCGAGGCATCAAATATAGCAAAGCAATTAGCTTCGGGAACGGTATTGACCTTGACAGCGTTGATTTTCTGGAGTACATGGCTGCTGATCCGAAAACCTCCGTTATCGGCGCCTATCTTGAAGGGTCCCGAGATGGCCGCCGTCTGTTTAGCGCAATGAAGGATGCAGCTAGAGTCAAACCATTGATTGTGTGGAAGGCTGGCAGAACCGAAGTCGGCGCTGCAGCAGCCATGTCTCACACTGGCTCTCTAACCAGCTCAGCAGCTACCTGGTCAGCAGCACTAAAGCAAGCTGGCGCTATTGAGGTCTATAACCTAGAAGAGTTAGCTGACAGTTTGCTAATTTTTCAGCAGCTCGAGCGATGGCAAGGCAAAGGCGTAGCCATCGTTGGTGGACTTGCTGATGGTGGTGGTGGTATCTCCGTCTCAGCTAGCGATATTTGCGCTGAGCTTGGGCTTAATATTCCGCCCCTTTCCCCATCAACAAGACAACAATTGAGCGGTCTTCTGGGTCAGGTAGGAAGCATTTTACACAATCCCGTGGATATTAGCCAAGGTGGTGGCAAGCCCTCCATTCTACAAGAAGCCATTAGACTCATTCTCGCTGACTCAGCTATCGACCTTGTCTTAGTCCAAGAAGATATGGGCATACTTCTTGAATATATGCCGTGGGAGGAAGTAGAAGCCATGAACGATATTCTTATAGACTTCAGAACTAAGCAGGATAAGCCAATAGTCACTGCCTTACCACCTGGACTTTCTGAGACACAGCGTCTGCAGATAGAATGCAAACTATCTCAGGCTTCAATACCGGTTTTCCCTACTATGGAACGGGCAGCTAAAGCCATCATTAACCTCAGCCGATATTCCAATAAGCTATGAAGAGCTAGTGAGATGGAAGGAATTGGCAAGATACTGCTAATAGTCGGCGGTATCATAGTAATCTTGGGGTTAATATTGATTTTCAGTCAGCATATCCCGTTCTTAGGCAAACTTCCCGGTGACATAGTGATAAAAAGAGACGGATTCTCCTTTTATTTTCCCATCGTTACCTTCCTTATTTTAAGTGTCCTATTAACTATAATAATCAATGTCATCCTGCACTTCCTGGGCAGATAAATAGCTTCTGTTTATGAAAATCAGCGATTTCGATTATCACTTGCCTCCTAAGCTTATTGCTCAAAGGCCTGTAGAGCCACGTGACCGATCTCGCCTTATGATTCTCCATCGAGCCAGTAGCTCAATAGAACACCACTGTTTTTTTGAAATCGTTGACTACCTTAGTAGTGGGGATGCTCTTGTATTTAATGACAGCCGAGTTATTCCTGCCCGACTTTTGGGACAAAAAAGTAGCACTGTCTCCAAGGTGGAAATCCTATTACTGCGCCGCTTAGATAACTGTATTTGGGAAACCTTAGTCCGACCCGGTAGAAAGGTTATTGTTGGAACAAAGATTAACATAACAAACAAATTTACTGACAACAATAAGGGAATCACTGCTGAGGTGCTCGAACAGGGTGAAGGTGGTATCAGAGTTGTTCATTTTTCAGACGAGACTTTGCTTGAGAGACTGGGCGAAGTTCCCCTGCCACCTTACATCCATACTCCCTTAGTTAAGCCAGAGCGCTATCAAACGGTCTATGCCAAAACAAAGGGGAGTGTGGCAGCACCAACTGCAGGGCTCCATTTCACTCCAAGACTGCTTAATGAGCTACAACAAAAAGGAGTCCGATTTGCTTTTGTCACTCTCCATATCGGGCTTGATACCTTCCGCCCGGTTCGAGTTGATGACCCTAGCCAGCACCCCATACACAAAGAATATGGAGAGTTAAGCCCAGAGATAGCCGCCTTACTCAACCAAACTAAAAAGGAAGGCAAGCGTCTAGTAGCTGTTGGCACCAGCACAGTGAGGCTAATCGAAGCTGCAACCCAAGCTGGCACCATTCAGCCTTTTACTGGCTGGGTCGACTTATTTATATTGCCTAGATACCGATTTCGCATAACAGACGCCATGATTACTAACTTTCACCTACCTAAGTCAACGCTGTTGATGCTAGTTTCAGCCTTCGCCGGCACGGAATTTATCTTACAAGCTTACGAACAGGCCAAAAACCTTGGCTATCGCTTTTACAGCTTGGGCGATGCTATGCTAATCTCTTGACATACCATCTCCGGAACTCCAGAACGTCCGTTCCACGCATAAGGTAGCCCTACAATATTGACTTTTGCCTGATTTCCTGATAGCCTGTAACCAAACTGAATAGGCTGTTTGGGGTGCCTTAAGGTGACCGAGGGCTTAATTGGTAAGCAAGCCGGTGCAATTCCGGCGCAGTCCCGCCTGCTGTAACAGTCAGAACACCAACCTCAATAGTTGTGGCTGCCTCCGCGGAGTAAGGGGGTAGGATTTATTGTTACTAAATCCCCTTGCTTTCTGGAGCATCGGGATTTTATTTTGCAATGAATCTGAAAAAGGCTTCAGTGAGTCAACATATCCGAAATTGCTTTCTTATTCTGTTACCACTGGCATTGCTTCTTTGCCTTGGCTGTTCTTTACAATCTCCTCCAGGTAATATCGTCGATGACCTTGGTAGGAGAGTAAATATTGATACAATGCCCCATAGAATCATCTCTCTGGCACCGAGCAATACTGAAATCCTGTTCGCTATCGGCCTCAGCGACAGGGTGGTAGGAGTTACCGAGTACTGCAACTATCCCGAAGGAGCCATAGCTAAACCTAAAGTGGGGGGGTTCAGCACTGTTGATATAGAGAAGGTAGTTTCTCTCGAACCAGATTTGGTGTTGGCAACCCAACGTCATAGCAAAACAGTTATCCCAGCCTTGGAAGAACTCGGAGTAACGGTTCTAGCCCTAGCACCAGGTTCCCTAAGCGAAGCCATGAACAACATCACCTTGATAGGAGAAATCGCCGGACAAAATAAACAGGCTTCGCAGTTAGTTGACGACTTAAGAACAAGGATTGAAGCTGTAGCCGATAAAACTCAAAACTTGGCTCCAAACCAAAGACCAAGAGTCCTTTATCTCACCTGGCATGACCCGTTGATGACTGCTGGCACAGAAACCCTGGTCGATGACATAATCAGTAAGGCAGGTGGACAAAATATCGCCTATGATATCTCAGGGGATAAGGCTATAGATCTGGAAACAGTTATCTATAGAAACCCACAGGTAATTATCGCCTCTATCGGTATGGGGACAGGTGAAGACCTGCCTTGGCAATATGTGAGAACTGAGCCTAGATTGAAAAACACTGAAGCACTGCTGAACGATAGGGTATACAAAATCGATGGTGACCTGGTACATCGGCCTGGTCCTCGAATAGTCGAGGCTTTGGAGCTGATGGCGCAATTTATTAATCCAGAGCTCTTCGAGGAAATCGAATGAACCTTTACTATATCACCTTCAAATAATGTCCCCCGTCTAACTGGAAAATGAAGAGCTAAAGTATAAGGTGATAAAGGTTGTCTAGGAATGGCATTAGAACTGCTCAAAGATATAACCATACCCAAAACCGCTACCGCCTATCCTCTACAATGGCGTAGTCGAGTTTACTCCATAGTTGGTCTAGTTTTACTTTTGGGAGTAATAGTGGTGGCAACTTCAGCTACAGGCAGCACTCATATCCCGTTTGCTACTCTATGGAATGTACTGTTAGCCAAGCTACCTTTTGTCGAAGTCGAGCCGACCTGGGTAAGTAGTGTGGAGACCATCATTTTTGATATTCGTATGCCTCGAGTGTTCTTGGCCGGCCTAGTAGGTGCGGCTTTGGCTGTAGCCGGAGCCACTTATCAGGGGCTTTTCCGTAATCCCCTAGCTGACCCCTACCTCATCGGTGTCGCCCAAGGAGCAGCTTTAGGAGCTGTCATCGGTTTCTTGCTGCCGGTATCATGGCAAGCTGCCAGCATCCCATTACTGGCTTTTGCTGGAGCACTTGTCGCTGTAGCCGTCGTCTATTCCATAGCCAAGGTGGGTAAAACCCTGCCCATGACGACTCTCATCTTAGCTGGCGTCGCTTTGGGCGCCTTCCTGGCAGCAATTACTTCATACTTGATGATTGCCTCAGGAGACAAGTTGCACGGCATAATTTCCTGGCTTCTGGGCACATTCTCATTAACTAGCTGGTGGCAGGTGACAATGGTGATACCTTATATCTTCATCGGTATAATGATTATCTGGCTCCATGCCCGACCTCTGAATGTAATGCAACTTGATGAAGAGCAGGCACAGCAACTAGGTATCAATGTGGAGCAAGTCAAGCTGATTTTACTCGGAGCCGCAACTCTGATAACCGCAGCCGCAGTTTGCTTCTGCGGTATCATCGGCTTTGTCGGCATCATTATTCCTCATGCTGTGCGGCTTGTCTGGGGTCCTGACCATCGCTTTCTGCTACCGCTGGCCATCTTTGCCGGAGCCAGCTTCTTGATTCTGGCCGATACTGCTGCTCGAACTCTGCTAGCACCTACCGAGATACCAGTAGGTGCAATCACTGCCTTTCTGGGAGCCCCATTCTTTCTCTATCTACTGCGACAAAAGAAGAGGGCGATATTTTAAATGTTGAATTTGCGCTTAGACAAAGTCAGTTTAGGCTACGGCAAGCGAACGGTCCTGGAAGATATCAACCTCGAAGCCAAGCCAGGAGAAATGTTAGGCATTATCGGCCCTAACGGCTCGGGTAAATCCACCCTGATTAGAGGCATAACCCGCCTAATCTCACCTAACTCAGGACAAATCTTCATCGACGGACAGGATATAGCTAGTATAAGCCGCGGTGACCTAGCCCGGCTGACAGCTGTTGTACCTCAAAATGCAGCCCTGCCTGAACTGTTCACCGCCTTTGAGGTAGTACTGATGGGGCGGACACCACATCTGGGACTCTTCAGGTACGAAGGAGAGAAAGATTTGGCTATCGTTAAAAGAGCTATGGAAGCCACGCAAACTATCGCCTTCGCTGAGCGTAGAATAAGCGAGCTTTCTGGTGGTGAAAGACAGCGCCTGACTATCGCCCGGGCTCTAGCTCAGGAGCCAAAGATAATCCTTCTGGATGAGCCCACAGCCCATCTCGATATCAATTATCAGATAGAAACCCTCGACCTTGCCCACCAGCTATGCCAGGAGCAAAAGTTGATAGTCGTGACAGCATTACATGACTTGAACTTGGCAGCTCAGTATTGCGACCGATTAGTTATACTCAACCAAGGCAAGATTTACAGCCAGGGAGCACCAAAGACAGTGATCAACGCTCAAACCATTAAGGAAGTTTACGGGGCTGAAGTTTATGTCTACCCCCACCCGATTAATGATTTACCAGCTACCCTTATTGCATCTGAGAAAGACAGGAATAAGCTGAGCCAGAAGTCAATGTAAGGGTTATGGAGATTGTATTTATCCTGTTTATAGCTCTTGCCATCGACCTTGCCTTTGGTGAACCACACAATCCTTGGCATCCTGTGGCCTGGCTGGGCAAGCTCATCTCCCTGGAAACAAAAAACATGACCCGAAGTGGTAGGTCGACACAGCTAATCCTCGGTACTGTCACGGTTTTGATGACACTGGGGGCAATTACCATGCCTATTTATCTGTTGATTCTCCATCTTCAGGAAGCAAACTCGCTAATTTATGTTATTGTAGCTGGATTCCTGCTCAAGTTTACCTTTTCCCTTCGCGGGCTGAGGCAAGCAGTGGCCACGGTTAAAGGATTTTTAGCCCAAGATAATCTGGCCAAGGCACGTATCAACTTAAGGTCTCTGGTCAGCCGTGATACTACCGACTTAGATGAAAGCCAGTTAATGTCAGCCACTGTAGAGTCAGCAGCCGAAAACAGCTGTGATAGCTTTGTAGCTCCCTTATTCTATTTCTTGCTCTTCGGTGTGCCCGGGGCAATAGCCTATCGGATAGTCAATACCTTCGATGCCATGATAGGTTATCATGAGGAGTGTGAACACTTGGGGAAGTTCGCCGCCCGATTGGATGATGTGGTTAATTTCCTCCCTTCCCGGATTACTGCTTTGATGATAGTCCTAGCTGCCTGGATATGTAAGAGGAACGTGTCACAAGCCTGGCGCATCATGCTTCGCGACCATAAAAAAACAGAAAGCCCTAACGCCGGCTGGACAATGAGCGCCATCGCTGGCGCCTTCGAAGTGCAGCTAGAGAAAGCAGGCCATTATAAGCTGGGCGACAACCATTATTCCTTATCACTGGATACCATAGATGACTCCCTGCAAATGCTAACGATGGTAGCTATTATCTGGAGCTTGTTATCTATCTCAGCTGAGGTGATTTATTTTGTTGCAACCTAAGCCAGCCATAGACAAAGTTGTCCCTTGCGCTCACGGTGGCATCGACTATAGTGAGCTTAAGAAAATAGGTATCCCCCGGGAGACCATCCTCGACTTCAGCGTGAGCTGCAACCCCTTCGGGCCACCACCAGGCATAAGGGAAGCCCTAAGCAGTGCATCCATTGAGCACTATCCTGATTCCGAAGCCAGTGAACTAAGGCAGTCGCTAGCCAAGAAGCTAGACATAGTTCCAGACAACCTTATAATGGGTAGTGGCTCGACTGAGCTAATCAGGCTGGTAGCCATTGCCTATTTTGGCTCCGAGGACTTAGTTCTCATTCCTCAACCAACTTATGGCGAGTACGAAGTCGCCTGTCACCTCATCAATGCCCAAGTGCTGAAGCAACCGATGTTGAAAGGGGCAGACTTCCGATTAAACATAGCTGAGACAGTAGACTTAATCCAAAAATACCAGCCTAAGGGCATCTTTCTATGCAATCCTAACAACCCCACAGGGCAGTATTTAACCAAAGAAGAGGTCAAGCAAATTCTATCAATCGCCAAAGACAGCCTGGTTATACTTGATGAAGCTTACATTGCCTTCACCAAAAACGCTTGGACATCCTTAGACTTAGTAAATCGTGGCAATCTAGTCATCCTGCGGTCAATGACCAAGGACCATGCTTTAGCCGGATTGCGTCTTGGCTACGCTGCAGCTGCTGAGCCAATCATCTCTAGCCTGAAACGAGTCCGACCGCCGTGGAATGTCAATGCTGTAGCTCAAAAGGCTGGGATTATTGCCCTAAATGCCGATGGTTATCTCGAGGAGTGTGGGATTAAAATTCAGGAGGCAAAAGGCTTTCTGGTAAAAGAGCTAGCACATCTTGGGCTACCGCCATTGCCATCGCAAACCAACTTCTTCTTAGTCAAAGTCGGCGATGCTACAGAATTCAGACAAGCTTTGCTAAAAAAGGGGATGCTAGTTCGTGATTGCACCTCCTTCGGCTTGCCAGATTACATTCGCCTGGCACCACGCACCTTGCCTGAATGCCAGAGGCTGATAGCAGCTATAAAAGAATCGAGAGTTTACAGCCATGTCAGCTAAGACTTTAATGATACAAGGCACAGCTTCCTCAGTA
>DUEX01000023.1 GCA_011170325.1 Dehalococcoidia bacterium
CCGGGTGATTGCCACTATAGAAAAGGGAATTACTATGCTCGCCGAAGATTTGCCCTTCTAAAGAATACCGTTGAGACCTTGGGATTGGATTCGGAAAGGCTCATGCTTGCCTGGGTATCTGCATCGGAAGGACAGAGATTCAAAGAGGTAACTAATGAATTTGCGGAGCAGATTAAGAAAATGGGCCCCAACCCCATGAAGAAAAAGATTTCACTATGAATGGTGAGGTAAAATGAACAAAGGACAAAAGGTTCCGGTGCTGGTTATCGGGGCTGGTATCGCTGGTATTGAGGCAAGCCTACTACTGGCCAACTCAGGGAGAAATGTATACCTTGTTGAAAGGACTTCGTACATCGGTGGTAATGTAATAAAGTTTGAAGAGGTATTCCCCAATATGGATTGTGCCACCTGTATGGTAGCACCGAAACAGCAGGAGCTATTAGCTAATGAAAACATTAAGCTGTTAATGCTCAGCCAAGTTGAAGCTATCAGCGGCTCTTTTGGGGATTTTTCGGTAAAAATCAAGAAGAGGGCTAGGTATGTTGACCTGGAAAACTGCATCGGATGCAGTGCCTGCTTTGACCCCTGCCCGGTAGAGGTAGACAACGAATTTGAAGAGGGTCTGTCAAAAAGAAAGGCAATATATATTCCTTGCGCTGGGGCTCTCCCTAATGTTCCTGCCATTGACACAGAGAACTGTCTGCGCTTCAAGGGACAGGAGTGTCAGGCCTGTCAGGAAGCTTGCATCTTCGAAGCTGTCGACTTTACCCAGCAGGACGAAGAGCTCGAACTCAAGGTTGAAGCAATCGTCGTAGCCACTGGCTTTAAATCATTTGACCTTAGCAAAACTACTCAGTATGGATATAAGAAATTCAGTGATGTCTACTCCGCCATGGAGATTGAAAGAATATGCGCCTCTAACGGCCCCACTCAGGGGCAAATTTTCCTCCAAAGCGGTGAATCGCCAAAGTCGGTGGCTATCATCCATTGTGTGGGGCGGGAAGAGAAAGGCTATTGTTCCTCAATATGTTGTATGGCCTCTCTCAAACTTTCGCACTTCTTCAAGAAAAAGTTACCCGAAGTGAAGATAACTCAATTTTACTCCGACCTCTGTATTCCAGGTAAAGCCTATCAAAAGTTTTACGAAGAGGTAAAGGAAAGTAAGGTTGATTTCATTCGGGCTAGAGTAACCGAAGTTTCACAGTCAGGAAAGGAACTGGCTATCAAGTATAAAACTGAGGATGGCAAGGAGAGCACGTTAACTGTGGACATGGTTATCCTTAACCCGGCGCTTGAACCAAGAGCCGATTCAGCGAAACTTGCAGAGCTTCTAAATATCCCTCAAGACAAAGACGGCTTTTTCAGTGAAAAGGAGCCGGACCTCACCTCTGTGGCTACAATACAAGAAGGCATATTTATTGCCGGTTGTGCCCAAGGTCCTAAAGATATTGCCGAGACAGTAGCTGAGGCAGAAGCAGCAGCAGGCGCAATACTCTCATTATCAAGATAAAGGATATCAGATGGCAAAGAGGATAGGTGTATATGTATGTGAATGCGGCACTAATATAGCCGAGAAAGTGGATATTGACCAAGTAATCGCTGCGATCTCTCCACTTAAGAATGTAGAAGTTATTGAGAGGTACAAACTTCTATGTTCTGAGGATGGGAAGGAATTCCTAAAGCAAAGCATTGAAGAACATGGTTTAACGCATGTGGTAGTTGCTGCTTGTTCACCAAAACAGCATGAGGTCACCTTCATGAATGTATGTGAACAGGCAGGTCTCAATCCACAACTTTTTCAACTTGCCAATATACGCGAGCAATGTGCCTGGGTCACACCGAACGCAGAAGAGGCTACTGACAAGGCAATAAGACAAACAAGAGCCGCTATCAGTAGGGTGCTCTACCATGACCCTCTTGAGAAGAAAGAAGTAGAGGTCTCTCCCGACGTGCTAGTAATTGGCGGTGGTATTGCTGGGATTAAAGCCAGCCAGTTACTGGCTGCACCAGATAGAAAGGTCTATCTGATAGAGAAAACCTCCTCCCTGGGAGGTAAAGTAAAAAGTTTTAGCAAGCTATTCATCAATATGGAATCTGGCTTCAACCTGATAGAACAGGAACTACAGAGCCTTGTGGAAAATGAAAATATCGAGGTGCTCACCGAGAGCGAAGTAGAGCAGATCTTAGGATTCCTCGGAAATTTCGAGGTAAAAGTAGTGAAGAAGGCGGAAGACAAAGAGCTAAACTTCAATGTTGGGGCAGTGATACTGGCTACCGGATTTGATTTATTTGACCCCAAAGGACTTCCTCAATATGGATACGGAAAGTTAGACGATGTTTACACGAGTTTAGAATTTGAAGAGATGAATATCCCTGACGGACCTACTAACGGGAAAATCCTCCTTAAAAGTGGCAGGCCTCCTGAGTCGGTTGCCATTATTCATTGCGTAGGACGGGAAGAGAAGGACTATTGTTCTAAGGTATGTTGCCTGTATTCACTCAAATTTACCAGTATGCTGAAGTCTCAGCTTCCGTCAGCCAAAGTATCTCATTTCTACTCTGACCTGTGTGTTCCGGGCAAGTCCTACCAGAAATTTTATGAAGATACGAAGGAGCTGGGAGTTGAGTTTGTCCGCTCTGCGAAAACTGAGGTTATTGGCAGCGGAAAGGGAATAACCATCAAATATGAAACCGAAACCGGTGCAAAAGGTGACTTAGCTGTAGATATGGTAATCCTCCTCACGGCGATGGAGAGCAGTAGCGATGCTCGGAAGTTTGCTGAAATGCTTAACATCCCTCTAGACGATAAGGGATTCTTCGTTGAAGAGCACCAATTACTTTCTCCAGTGGCATCCGCTGCAGAGGGAGTATTTGTTATTGGTTGTGCTCAGGGACCCCAAAGTATAGCGGAGTCAATAGTTCAATCAGAGGCTGCAGCCGGCAAAATACTCTCTGCACTCATTCCGGGCAGGAAATTAGAATTGGAAGCTAGAGTATCCGAGATATCTGAAAGCTTCTGTCTTGGGTGTCAAACCTGTGTTGATGTTTGCCCATATGGCGCTATTACCTTTGATGAAACAAGGAGGGTCTCAGTTGTGAACGAGGTTTTGTGCCATGGCTGCGGTAACTGTGCTGCTGCCTGTCCTTCCGGCGCAGCGAAGTTGAAGCATTTTACCTTTCCACAGATTTATCAGGAGCTTAAGGAGGTGTTGCGATAAGCAGGCCTTTATTATTGAGGTAGTCTAAGATACACAGAGAGGAGATGACAACAATGACAGACGAAACGAAGGTTGACCAGACTCTTGATGTAAGGGGGGAAATCTGCCCCAATCCAGATGTGAGAACAATGACGACACTGGAGAAGATGGAGAAGGGTCAGATTCTGGAAGTTCTGGTCGATTACCCACTTTCAGTGGAGCGCATCCCGAAGAATGCGGAAAACAGAAAGCACAAGGTGGTAAAGATAGAAAAGGTCAGTGGCCCTGAACACAGGATATTAATAGAAGCCAAAGCTAACAAGTAGTGAATCTTTCTTCAGGCTTCTAACAGAAGGCTTCAACGAAAACTAAAGGAGGTTAAAAATGAACCCGTTGATATTTTGGGGACTATTGGTCGGGCTTGTTTTTGGTTTTGCCCTTTCTAGGGGAAGGTTCTGTATGAACTCTGCCTTCAGGGACATCATCGTGCTGAAGGATTATACCCTTTTGAAGGCAGTAGGTGTTGCTATTCTGGTCTCAATGATAGGTTTTACTATCATGGATAAAACCGGGGTGATAGCCCTGAACCCCAAGCCCTTTTTCTGGGGTGCCAATATGGTTGGTGGTTTTATATTTGGCATTGGCATGGTGCTGGCTGGTGGGTGTGCCAGTGGGATTTCCTACCGTGCTGGAGAAGGTATGGTGGGAGCAATGTCAGCAGTACTCGGCTTGACGCTCGCCGGACTTATGACCTCTATGGGTAGCTTTAAGCCTGCAGCAGACTTTTTGCAGGGCACAACAAAGATGACACTACCTGACGGGGCGAACCTCACCCTGGCTAATGTGTTTGGTATATCACACCATTGGCTAGCCTTTGGCATTGCCGCTGTCGCTATAATTCTCTGGATTATCTTCGCTATTAGGGGCAGGAAGGCAGAGAAAGAGGAAAAAGCTTCACTGTGTGCTAGGATTTTCAAGCATGGCTGGGGATGGAAGTCAACGGGAATTGTAATTGGCATCGTTGGAATGGTTGCCTTCTACTCTTCAGCAGCGGCGGGAAGAAACTATCCCCTCGGTATCACCGCAGGATGGGTTACAATCTTGAAATCCCTCGTTATGGGTGAGAATTTTCTTAACTGGATAGCTATGATGATTATCGGCCTTGTCCTTGGCGCTCTCGCCGCCGCCCTCATTGCTGGTGAATTTAGACTTCGGGCACCATCACCGGGGGTATTAATTCAGACCTTCTGTGGTGGACTCCTGATGGGCTTTGGAGCTGTGTGTGCTGCAGGGTGCAACATAACTCACATTTTAAGTGGAGTACCACAACTTGCTCTGAGTTCCATGCTGGCTGGTGCCTTTATTATCTTAGGATGCTGGGCAGCCGCCTGGTGGATGTTTGTTAGACCCATGCGGAAGTTATAAGCATCCCAACACATATAAGGAGGTGAGCAACGACCGGTATGGTCGGGAGTAAGTACTTGGGTGGAATCTAAGCATGGTAGCAAGAACATTTGGGTTACCAACCCTACCTTGGAAGGAGGGAATCTAAGTCCTTCAAGGAGTTGATATGGCTTTTTCTCAAAAAGGCGCAATTTTCCCAGTGAAGCAGGGCGCCCAAGACGGGATTCTTGATTTCATAAAACAGGCACTTGGCAAGGATTGCTTTGATGCTATCCTCGTCCCAGCCAAAGTGCCGGGGACAGAGTCATTTACTTATTTATTGATTCGGGACGAGGCGCTCCTAAAGAATGCTTATCCCTTGCCTCCTGTTATGTCGGTTCAGGGAGCTAAAGCCATTTCCAGTCTTACTGGACGCGGGAAAGGAAAGAAAAGAATAGCCGCTCTGGTACGACCCTGTGAAGCAAGAGCGACAGTCGAGTTATTCAAACTTGGGCAAGTAAACTTAGAGAATATATTTCTTATTAGCATCGATTGTCCTGGAGCGTTACCACTGGCTGAGTGGGCCAAGGATCCAAAGAAAGCCGAAGATGCATTTTCAGAAGTCCTCAAGGGAGGGCCTAGCGAAAGCATACGGCCAATCTGCCAGATATGTGACAAATTCTCTACTACCGGGGCGGAAGATTTACACATAGGAATATTGGGAGCAAAAGCTGGTAGTATTTTTCTCATTCCTCACAGCCCTAAGGGTGAAGGTATCTTGGACTGCATTGGCATTTCAGCGGAAGCGGATATATCCGAGTGGAAGAGTATGGTGGACAAATTGACCGAGATGAGAGGGGAAAAGAAAAGGCAAGCTCAGACGGAGTTGGCAGCCAAGGCTGTAGGTTTGGACAAACTCCTTGATACCTTTAGCAAATGCATAAACTGCCACAATTGTATGAGAGTATGCCCAATATGCTATTGCCGACAATGTTTCTTTGACTCGGATAGTATGAAGTTCGACTTCGAAGACTATCTTAAGCGAGCAGAAATGATAGGTGGACTGAGGTTCCCACCCGAGACCTTACTCTTCCATGTTGGGCGTATGTTGCATATGTCCCTCTCCTGTGTATCATGTGGAGCATGTGAAGATGCCTGCCCCACATCCATTCCAGTAGCACAGGTCTTCAGCCTGGTAGGTGCTAGGAACCAAGAAGCGTTCGAGTATGTCCCCGGTAGGAGTCTAGACGAACCTCTCCCGCTGAGGGTTTACGAAGAGGAGGAATTCGAAGAAGTGGAGCAGTCTTATGCGGGAGTTTCTGCCAAACGGGAGGCTCGAGATGCCTAAGGTATTAAGGTTAAATAAGGGTACAGAGGAAGGTACACGAGAGCTTCTTAAATTTCTCCTAGAAAACAAAAAGGTCAAGGGAGTTTTTACCCTTATAAAGTTAGACCAAAGCGGTGGGGTAGCTTATTCGCTCGTTACTGACTCAGATATGATTGAGAATGCTTTGCCGCTTTTTCCTTTGATGCCAGCAAACGCAGCCAAGATGCTCTCTCGTCTTACATTAGTAGAACCCGCCACTGAAGTTATCGCAGCAGTTGTGAGACCTTGTGAATTGAGGGCACTCACAGAACTTATCAAACGAAACCAGGGAAACCTAGAAAATTTCCTATTCATTAGCCCAACCTGTGGTGGGGTCTATCCACTGAAAATGGCCGTTGAGGGTAACATTGAAGAGAAGCTCCCACAATATTGGGATGCAGTTAAAAAAGGCGAGATTGCCTCTGATATAAGACCCACTTGTGCGGGTTGCGAGCACTTCACGCCCTACAATACAGACATGACTGTTGCTTTAATTGGAAACAAGGATGTGGATAAACAGTGTGTAATATCCCTGGATACTGACAAGGGAGAGCAGTTTGCGAGCGGCATGCCGGGAGAGATTGTTGAAGGAGGAGTTGAGTCGGAGGTAATTAAAGGTCTTCAGAGCAAAAGAGAGGTCCAGAAGAAAAAGCTATTTGATGAACTCGGTGATGATGGCTTTGATATGCAGAAGGTTTTTGAGAAATGCATAGGTTGTCGTGGGTGCAGCAAAATCTGCCCTGTTTGTTACTGCCATGTATGCTTCTTTGACTCTGGGGGTGATGAGCATCCATCATGTTACTATGAAACGGAACTGGAGAAAACGGGATATGCGCGAGTTCTTCCTGCCCCTGTGTTTTACCAGCTAGTAAGGTTATTTCATGTAAGCATGTCCTGCGTAGGATGCGGTTTATGTGCCGATGTATGCCCGGTTAATATCCCACTTTGGGCTGTCTCTCTGAAAATAGGAGAAGCGGTCCAGCAATCGTTTGATTATCTAGCAGGGAGAAATATAGAGGAAGGACTCCCCATTACTACATTCAGGCCGGAAGAGTTTGACGGGGTAGCAGACTAACAGTAGCTCGTGTTGCTCAGTGGGCAACAATTGCCTCCTATGAAAGGATAATGCAAGTCCTGTATTTCAGCTCTCTTGTGTGCTGTTCCCGGTTAAGAGCTTGCTCAGCCTCCTATTCGTGCCACCGTTTGTTTAAATGTGAGGAGTTATTAGCTTATAGGTTAGCCAACATCCATAACCTGCGTTTCATCACCAGATTAATATAGAAGATGAGAGATGCTATTCAAGAAGATACCTTTCCTAAGTTCAAAAATGCCTTCCTTAATCGATATCAAGTTACTGATGAGGAAGTTAGGCTTGTCCAAAAGCAGAAGTGGCTAAGTTCACCACGGCATCATCACGATACCGTGTTTTAGCCGTGGAAGCCCGATTTGCCCTATCTATATTAGCAAGGCAGGCCATGCTTATATTCATGAGCATGCCTTTTGTGTTCCTTGGTAGCGGGGCCAGGACTTGAACTTGCGGCATGGTGGCAGCCTGTGGTCAGAAGTCAGTATATGGTTTTATTCATAAGAGGTTATATCTTATATTTTTGGATTTCTTGTTGATAGCCTTGGGGAGATATGCGATAGTGTTGGGCAAGCTTGGCAGCTTGGTTGCTGTGCTATTGTGAGTTTCCTCTCAACACAAATTATCCTCCCAATGTACAGGTAAACTAGTTCATTTAACTATTCTGCATGCTTTCTCAACTAACTTCTTAAGTTCTGATTTTACCAAGGATTCAGTTATGGTTAACCAAATGAGGAGCCTTAAATGCAAATTATAATTTTGACCGGTCAAATGTTCTATTCTTGCGGCTAACCTACCTATGATAGTTTCTTCGTTCAGAAAATCACCCCGATTTTCTATCCCCAAGGTCTTGCATGAACTATAATCGATTTGAGCATCATTAAATTCTTCAACTGCATTGCTACTAATACGGCCTATCCATTCATCAAACCCCTTTTTGTCCAGTTGCCCTGCGTGGAAGGATGCAGTAAGCATTGTTTCAATAGCATTCTTCACTATTGCATCTTGAAGAATATCCCTGACTGTCGGTCCGCCAAAAGCAAAAGAATACCTGTCCATCATGTGAAGGAAAAACCACAGAATCTCTGACCTGACAATAAAATTTGATTTAACAGACATTGGGACTTCACCAGTGAGTTCGGGCCACGCATCATTGATTGGCCCTGTGGATTTAAGTGACCATTCGACAATATTAGTTCCCAATTTAACTATGTCTTTATTGGTTATTAACCGCACACTCTTGGGTATCTCTGCCATACTTAAGCCACCTCCAAGATAATTTAACTCCATTGAAAATTTGCCTTAATTTCAATTATACAACTGAATTTATATTAATTAGGAATATCCGACAAAAATTGTAGAATATGAACAATAGCACCAGCAGTGGCTACCTACTTCGCAACACCTTTATCGTGAAACAGAAAAGACAGGCTGTAAGAAGCTTGCCTTTTCTCCTTATTGGTAGTAGAGGGACTGAACTAACGATGCCCAGTGAAGCCTCTCTACTTGACTTGCCCTAGGCCATTTTCTTGCGGACACCGGCTGGATTGTTTGGCAAATGTATGGGGATTTTGCGCACCATTGCCTCATTTTTTCTCCGATTGCCATTTTCCTGCTCATTTGCCCCCTACTAGTAGAGATGGGTTGAGTTCATAAATGGGGGAGCCTTCTCTGATTGCGTCAGTAAGGGAGCCCAGTTTAGGACTCATTATCCCGCAGGCCTTAAGTTCAGATAGCAAAGGGTCTACCCTGTCTCCTAAACCGAGGTCGGTGCATATTTTCTTTATTTGAATTCCGTTAATTCGATGGCCTTTAACTTCAGAAGCCATTCTTCCTACCAAGAGTGGCATTTTATGTGAATCCGGTTCTCCGATGTTCCTAAAAACTTCGATAATAGCCTTTTCAGGATCCCAGTAGCCGGTTTCATTTGCGTTCTCCACTAAATGCTTGACCACGTTGGGCATTTGATATGTTTCCCCTGATCGAGGTATTAGTATCCGATCCTCCCAATCACCGCTCTTAGCAGCTCTGATAGGAAGAAGTAATCGCCAGCTATAACCCAAAATTAGAATATCCTCAGCATCCCCATTAATCATTCTTTCTGCCTCTTCATAGGAAATTTTCCCAGTTTTGATGGACTTTTCTAAAAGCTGAGCTAGTTTATTCGCATCGGCACTCTTCAAAAAGCTGCTTAAAGCCTTTTGTAACTTATTCATCTTATAATGACCCCCTAGCATCACTTCGCATTGATTGCAAGCCCTTTCTCTCGTTTATTATACCCCCCTTCCATCAGACTAGCGACATTTCTTGCCGGCTTGCACTCCACTCAGGCATTGCCCTCCGAGAGATATTTGAAAGGCTGCAGCATCGTAGCGAATGCAATTTGGTGCACAGGCAAATTGAATAGGGAGGCTTCTTTAAGCTATAATTCCGAGACAAAGCAGGAGATTTCTTTGCTGAAGAGCCATAGCTGCGGGGAACTAAGAAAGGAACATATCAGGCGTGAGGTAACTCTGGCCGGATGGGTTCACCGGCGCCGTGACCATGGCGGTCTAGTGTTCATTGACTTGAGGGATAGGGAAGGTATAGCTCAGGTCGTCTTTAACCCGGAGATATCGAAAGCGGTGCATAGAGTGGCTGATGGTCTACGCACTGAATATGTCGTTAAGGTTACTGGTGAAGTTACTCAACGCCCACCAGGTACTGAAAATCGCAAGTTGTCCACTGGTGAGATAGAGGTTATCGCCCACGATATTCAGATTCTTAATACGTCCAATACCCCACCATTTTATATAAATGAGGATGTAGAAGTTGATGAGAACCTCTGTCTCAAGTATCGCTATCTTCATCTCAGACGCCCTAGAATGAAAGACAACATCCTCCTTCGCCATCGAGTAATAAGATTTACGCGAGATTTTCTGGATGCCAAGGGATTTGTCGAGATCGAGACGCCTGTGTTAATCAAAAGTACTCCGGAGGGAGCTCGTGACTACCTCGTGCCCAGCCGCATTTACCCGGGCAAATTTTATGCTCTCCCTCAGTCCCCACAGCAGCTTAAGCAGCTATTGATGGTAGCCGGCTTCGAGAAGTACTACCAGATAGCTCGTTGCTTTCGGGATGAAGATTCACGTGCTGACCGCCAGCCCGAGTTTACACAGCTTGACCTAGAGATGAGTTTTGTAGATGAGGAGGATATACTCAATCTTCTTGAAGAACTCTTTACATCTCTGGTAGAAACAGTTAAACCAGAAATGCAGGTACTAAAGCCGTTTCCGCGGCTTTCCTATACTGAGGCTATGGAGCGATATGGTACAGACAAACCGGATGTGCGCTTTGGACTGGAGATAAGGGACTTGTCTGATATTGTTGCCGATTCTGATTTCGCCGTTTTCCGCTCTGCTATCCAAGGTGCTGGAAAGGTCAAAGGCATATGCTTGCCTGGCTGCGCTGACTATTCCCATAAGCAGCTCGGAGAATTGACTGAATTGGCAAAAGCTTATGGAGCTAAAGGCTTAATAACATTAGCCTTACCTTTGGACAGTGATGACGGCCTAGAACATCTAACACTCGATAAAGTCAAGTCAGTAGCTGCCAAATACCTGACTATAGAACAAGTAAAAGAGATAGCACGGAAGTTTGAAGCCAAGCTAGGTGACCTTGTGCTAATTGCAGCTGGAGAGCCTAAAGTAGTAGACAAAGTATTGGATGAGCTGCGTCGAGAGATGGGACATCGCCTTCATCTAACTGACTCTAATCTGCTGGCTTTTGTCTTCATCGTCGGCTATCCTCTATTAGAATGGAATGATGCGACGGGTCTGTGGGAGCCTATGCATCATCCCTTCACGTCACCTCTTGAAGAAGATATACCCCTCCTTGATACAGACCCATCCCAAGTACGTGCACGCCATTACGACATTGTGTGTAATGGTTGTGAGCTTTCCAGTGGCAGTATCAGAATTCATACTCGCCAACTTCAGGAAAAAATATTCCATCTACTTGGCTATAGCAGCGATGAAATAGAGGCGCGCTTTGGACATCTTCTAGAAGCCCTGGAGTATGGAGCACCACCTCATGGTGGTATAGCCCCCGGCATTGACCGTCTGGTGATGTTGCTGGCAGGAGAGGAAAGCATTAGGGAGGTGATTGCTTTTCCCAAAAATCAGAGCGCTATGGATGTAATGAGCGATGCTCCAGCTCCTGTTTCCAAAGAGCAGCTTGATGAGTTACATCTGAGGCTGAAAGACGATGGGGCTACTCAAAGTTGATTTGAAGGCAAACCATTGAGTGGTATAATGATGAATGAGTTGAGCAGATGAAAGTATCTACAGAGCCAATCGAAAATAGTCAAGTAACACTTAATGTAGAAATGGAAGCTGTTGAGGTAGATGAGTACTTGGAAAGAGCTTATAATCGCTTAGTTGGTAGAGTCTCCATTCCAGGCTTTCGCAAAGGAAAGACGCCGCGAGCTATTCTGGAGCATCATATAGGTAAGGATACCTTACTCCAGGAAGCACTGGAACACCTGATACCGAAAGCTTATGAGGAAGCTCTGGAGGGCCAAGAGATCGACGCTATTGCTCAACCTAAAATCGAGATTATCCAGACTGAGCCGGTAATTTTCAAAGCCATCGTGCCAGTTAGACCTACAGTCAATCTTGGCAATTATAGAGAGATAAGAGTCGAAGCTAACCCGGTAAAAGTTGGCAAGAAAGAGGTAGAAGCAACCATTGACCAACTTCGTAATCAACATGCGGTCTTGCTGCCGGTAGATCGCCCAGTCCAATTTGGTGATGCAGTAACTATCGATATTGAAGGCGAGGGGCCGGAAAAATCTTCTATATCTCGTAAAGGTTCTGTATATGAGGTAAATAAAGACTCTGTGCTGCCTCTTCCTGGGTTTGCTGAGAAACTGGAAGGTATAAGGAAAGGCGAAGAAAGAAGTTTTGTGCTATCTTTTTCTACTGACTACAAGATGAAAGAATTAGCTGGTAAAGACTATTCTTTTGAAGTTACAGTTACTGAGATAAAAGAGAAAAAGTTACCTGAAGTAAATGATGAATTTGCCAAGAGCCTGGATAGCCAAGATTTGACTTCGCTACGAGGGCAGATAGCTGCTAACTTGAAAGCCAGGGCTGAGGAGAGAGCCCGCCTGGAGCTTGAGCAGAAGGTAGTCGATGCTGCCGTTGAGCTTAGTGAAGTGGAGTACCCACCGGTATTGGTAGATAGGGAAATCGACCGATTGCTGAATGAAGAGTCAAGGCATTTTGCTGAAGGCATCAGGGGGTTGGAAAATTATCTGACAAGTATCAATAAGACAATTGATGACCACCGAGAGGAACTACGCCCTGCGGCTAATCAGCGTGTTGTTCGCTCTGTGGTTCTAGAGAAGATAGCTGAAGCAGAGAAAATTGAAGTTGATGCCTCAGAAATAGATGGCGAAATAGAGAAGATGGCAAAAAATGCTGATAAGCAGGCTGAGGAGGTTAGGAAGTTGTTCAGCTCGCCACAAGCTCGTGAGTCTATTGAGCAGTTTATGGTTACTCGAAAAGCAGTGGAGCGATTGGTGCAGATAGCCAGTGGCTCAGCTTAATTATCTGATTTTAGGAGGGGGATAGTAAAGATGGAAAACTTACCTCAAAACATAATTCCAATGGTCATTGAAAGCGGTGCCCGAGGAGAGAGAGCCTTCGATATTTACTCACTCCTGTTAAAGGAGCGCATCATCTTTTTAGGCACGCCTATCAATGACCAGATAGCCAATCTCGTTATTGCCCAGCTTCTTTATCTGGAGCGCGAGGACCCTGATAAGGATATAAACCTTTATGTCCACTGTCCTGGTGGTATTATCAGCGCTGGCCTTGCCATTTATGACACTATGCAACTGGTTCGACCAGATGTGTCTACAATATGTGTTGGACTAGCTGCCAGTATGGGTACGCTGGTTCTTTGCGCCGGTGCTAAAGGCAAACGCTATGCGTTACCTAACTCCACCGTTCACATGCACCAAGCATTTGGTGGTGCTCAGGGGCAGGCAGCTGATATTGAGATCGCTGCCCGTGAGATTATGAGAATGCAAGATAAGATTCGCGGTATCTTAGTTAAGCATACCGGGCAGCCGGTAGACAAAATCACCCATGATACCGACCGAGACTTCTATCTCAGTGCTGAACAAGCTGTGGAATACGGCATCGTAGATGAGATCCTTAGCGGACAGCTAGGTAAAGAACAAAAAGGATGAGTACTCATAATTGCTGTCCCGAGCGTTCAAGATATCTCTGGGATAGCTGAGCTGAGGATGGAAGTCCTTTCCTAGCTCCAATTTCATTGATGGCGAAGCGAGCCACTGTATCACCTAGTAGACCACATTCTTTAATTCCTTTGCCTTTAAAGAGACCGAAGAGAAAGCCAACAGCGAAGGCATCTCCAGCGCCAGTGGTTTCTAATTGAGGTTCTAAGCCTTCTTTTCCAGGTTCAATCTCATATTCCTTCTCTGCATCGAAGATATAGCCTGTAATAGTCTTGGCTTTCTCTATAGCTAGACCTTTGCCTAAAGTTACGACAACAATGCGGCAGCCCAAAGTCAAGCATTCCCAAGCTCCAGCCCTAAAATCTCTGCCTGTCAGCTGCTCTATCTCTTCACGATTCATGAGAATAACATAGCTTTTCTCAAGTAGAGGAACTAGAGCTTCTATCCCTTTAGTAGCATAAAGCATCCCAGGAGCCAGACTGACTTTGACTGAGGCTCCTAGTCTCCTTACTAAGTCGACTTGAAGGTTAAATTGCTTATCATCGGCAAAGGAAGATAAATGGACCATTTCAGCCTGATTTAAATAGGCTAAGCTTATGTCTTCAGAGGTGAGCAGGCTATTAGCCCCAGGAGATACATACAAAGCTCGCCTGCCCAGCTTGTCACTAAAGCATATTGCTGAACCTGTCCTCGTCCCCTGTTTAACTCGAATCTGGCTGGTATCTACACCCACAGCCTTAAAATCCTCAATAAGCTTTTCCCCGTCTGCATCCATGCCTATAGCTCCAGTAAACCCTGTTCTCATACCAAGCTTGGCCAAGCCATAAATGGTATTAGCGGCCGAGCCACCCGGCAGGGATACAAAATCTGTCACCACTCGCTCACCATCAGCAACAGTCTCATCGACCTGATACAGTCGGTCGACATTCATCGCTCCCAGGCCAATTACATCGATAGCCGCCATGTGATAATTCAGCCCAGTTTAGCTGCCTCTTCCCTGACAATATGACGGATTCTCTTGTGAATTTCGAGAGGAGCAGCAATATCACTAATTCCACCTAGCCAGTGAAAATAGCCTCTGTCACCGCTTCCTCCGGTCCTTTCCTTTCCTTTGACCAATTTTTCTACTGCTGAGCGTTTGCCTCGTCTCCAGCCTTCTAAAACTGGCCATAAGTCATCCAGATGCGTAGATGCCAGGCCTATGGTGGAGTAGGGGATGGCATACTCGTTGGCGTTGAAGGCAATCGCCAGACCGCCAGCCTGCTCGACAGCCTGGAGCATCTTGAAATCGGTAATGCTATCCCCGACTACAACCCAATTAGACAGAGGCTCATCCTGAGCTTGGGCAAAACGCTTTAAAGCTTCTACCTTGCGTTGTCCACCCACAGGTTTTACTTGCTTCAGAAGCGGACCAAAATTGGTCTTCGGTAATTCCTCCCAATAAAAATGGTCAAGGTTTTTCTTTATCCAGTCATCATCAATTGAATACATATTTAAAATGTCTGTCTCCATTCTCTCCAAATAGCGGAAATCTTCTTTACATAATGTTTGAGAAATCTCATCTAATGGGAAAGAAGTGCAGGCAATACTTTGGGAGAAGATACTCAATCTCTGTGTTATATGCAAGGCATATTGCTCATAGCTAGTGCTGATGCAGAATATTTTCCAACCTTGAGCACTGAGTTGGGAAATGAGCCTGGCAGCCCCGTTAGTCAAGGTTGCTTTTCTGGCCAGGGCATTAATAGCCTCCTCTTTTATCTCATGATATACCAAGAATGGGGCAATGAGAGCTAAGGTATCGCCAGGTTCATAGTCTGGTCTAGCCTCCAGTGTTAGCAAATCATCATAGCGACTGATAGTCTCGAAAACCTTGCCTCCACTAGGGAATAGCTTCATAAGCTCATAGGCATTGTCTTGAGGAGACAGCGGACCTTCAAGGTCAAAACAGATAACATTCATTTCAACTTCACCATCCTATTTACTTCACTAGTAAGGTCGTAACCAGCTATTGGCTTTCCTTGGCTGTCAATCACCTTTTTAGCTCCAGATATTCTAATTTTTCCTTGAGCGAAGGCTTTGAGTGTCGATACAATGAGTGGAAACTCTCTGGCTAGTCCGTGCTGGCGGATGAGTCGGAATAGTGCATTATCCTCGCCTTGTTCCTTTTTTGGCTCAGCTATAGGGCGCTTTTCTGTTTCTTGCCAGTGTTTATCAAAAGGTTCACCTGTGATAGGGAAAGTGCAATAAGCTATCACCGGACCTCTATCCAGCTCTGGGGTTACTAAATGCATCATTACCCCGGATTCTTTGACTTTATTCTCTATCAGCGTCCAAATTACCTCTTGCCAGCTACCTATGGGCCCACCAGGAGCTGCTGGGTGAAGATTAATCATATTATATCTATGGCACATCTCCTCTCCAACAATAAGCATGTAGCCAGCAAGCACACAAAGGTCAGGAATAAAACCCTGAAGCCTCTCCATAACCTCCCTGTCATATTCAAGACGCCACTGAGGCAGTGCTGCTTCTTTTACTGCAACTGCTGCATCTGGTGTAGCTTTAAACTTCTTAAAGGAGAAACAAGTAAGCGGGATATGGTAGCTATGGACTAATTTAAAGAATAAGTCGCTCTCTTTCGATTCACCGGGCTCTCGGTTGCTAAAGACGAAAACAATCTCCCCTTCAATCTCACCGCTTTGGATGCTCTCGTGCACAACTTGCAAAAGCTGTCTTGCTGCTTCATCTCTGCCGGTGGAGAACCAGCCAATAGTTAGCAAGGTGACTTCTCCTAAGATAGATGCTTCTTTAATCTAGCCCAGGTACTAGCCAGGTGAACTAACGGGTTTGACCTGTGGTTGAAGATTCTTCCTTGGGCCAATGATTCCACAAATTCATCTTTTCCGTTGAATTCAGGCATTTCAACATAAGCATTGCCGATCTCATAGGGTGTATGAGCATCGCTACCGGCGCTGGTGAGCTTGCCATATTTGCGAGCTAGTCGCCATGCCCTAGCTGAGTTACCTGGGAAAAGGCTACGCGAGTTGAAGACCTCAATAATATCGACCTGTGACATGATGGTTTCCAGTGCTTGATTCTTAAACGCTGAGAGCCGCAACTTATCATAGGGATGAGGGATACATACTAGCCCATCCTGGGCTTTAATTCGAGCTATAGTCTCCTCAGCGGACAGTTTGTTGGGGATCTCTTCACTAAGAAACAGTCCCATGATCTCGCCAAAGGGAGTCATAATTTCCTCAGCGATGATAATCGGGAAAGGAACCATCTCCTTCAACCTTAAGGCTCCAGCAATGGTACCATGGTCAGCTATCGCAAGGCAGTTGATGCCAATTTCAAGGCAGCGTGCGATTACCTGCTCCAAAGGCATAGCACAATCCATAGAATAGGCGGTATGAACGTGAAGGTCGGCTTTTAGCAAGAATTCAGCTTATCCTCTCTAGATATTCTCCGGTGCGTGTGTCTACTTTGATGGTATCTCCTGTATTTATAAAAAAGGGAACTTGGATAGTAATACCTGTCTCCAGTTTAGCTGGCTTACTGCCGGCAGTGGCTGTATCCCCTTTAAAACCAGGGCCCGTTTCCGCGACCTGGAGTTCCACTGAAATAGGGAACTCTATCCCTATAGTCTCGCCTTTATGAGTTAACATTTCTAAGTTAAATCCCTCTTTTAAGTAGCTTAATGCCTCACCAAGTTTACTTTTATCAAGTGGTATCTGCTCGAAATTCTCAGTATCCATGAAATAGTAGAGGCCGCTATCATTGTAAAGATATTGGACAGGGCGATGCTCAAGGAAAGCTCGGGTAAACTTTTCACTAGCTTGAAAAGACCGTTCGGTAGTATGACCGGCACGAATATCACGAAGCTTTAATCGAACTTGGGCTGAGCCTCGCCCTATCTTGATATGTTGGTAGTCAAGAATTTGATACAGTTGGCCATCTAGCTCAATGGTAATTCCTTTTTTTAACTCTCCAGCGTCAATCATAAAATAATTGCCTCCCTAAATATTCGCTGCTTTCTTCGCCCTGGCGAGCGCTTTGACCTTACCATTTTCTATTACTACCGTATCCTCAATTCTAACCCCACCCCAACTGGTAACATAAATTCCGGGTTCAATAGTAAAAACCATTCCATTAGTCAGCAAATCTGAGGAATTTGGACCAAGCCGTGGTGACTCATGAGCCTCTAAGCCGATACCATGTCCTAGACCATGGCCAAAAGCCTCGCTATAACCTGCCTGATCAATAACTATTCGAGCTAATCGGTCGGCTTGGTCACCGTTCATGCCAGCTCCAATTGTAGCCAGGGCAGTTAATTGTGCGCCCAAAACAATATCATAGATTTTAGAAAAAGTCTTGCTTTCTTCACCTAAACATAAAGTGCGACTTAAGTCGCTGCAATAACCGTTTACCCGTGCTCCCAAATCAATTACTACAGGCTCGCCCTTAAGGATAGCTCGCTCAGAGGGTCTGACATGAGGCAAAGCTGAGTTGGGACCCGAAGCCACAATGATATCAAAAGGTATAGTTTCACTGCCTTTTTCCCGAAGGAATTTCTCCAGTTCCCAAGCTATCTCCTTCTCTGTCGCCCCGGGATGGATTACCGATTTAGCATATTCAAAAGCAGCATCAGCTAACTCCACTGCCTCAATAATAAATTCTAGTTCCTCCGTCTCCTTTATGGCGCGGAGAGATTCTACTAAACCGGTAGTTGGGATAAGTCGAAGTTGCTGATGAGTGGTGCTTGTTGCTTTACATAGCTGATGATAGGCAGCAAAAGAAACTTGGTCAGCTTCAAAGCCTATCTTCTTAAACCCTAGTTCTGAGGCTAATTGAGGCAGCCAATCTGCTAGCTCACCTTTGATGTGAACAACCTCAAAATCTAGTGCTTCGCTTTTGGCCTGCTCCACATAGCGGAAGTCAACAGCTAAAAAGGCGTTACTAGCTGAGATGAGCAACCAACCTGTTGAGCCAGCAAATCCAGAAAGATAATGTCGGTTTTCCGGTTGAGAAACTAGAAGAACATCCAAGTCCTGATGTATCAGACTCTGACGCAGTTTTTGTAGTCGACTTACCCCCAAGTTTCTCCTTTAAGTTCGCCAACCAAAGTTCGTAACGCAGCAATATATCCCTGCCAGCCCAGTCCGCTGATTTGTCCTCTGGCGATAGGGGCAATCACTGATTTCGTCCGCCATTCTTCGCGAGCATAAATATTGGACAGATGCACTTCAATAATTGGTAACCCACTATCGGCTAAAGCATCCCGCAAGGAAAAACTATAATGGGTAAGTGCCCCGGGATTGATAATTATACCGTTGGCCTTAGAAGAATGCTTCTGGATAAAGTCGATAAGCCCTCCTTCACTGTTGGACTGAAAGTTGACTATATCTATGCCTAAGCTCTGTCCTTGCTTTTTTAGCATGGCATCAAGTTGTGACAGTGTTTTGTCCCCATAAATAGCTTTATTCCGCTTACCTAACATATTAAGATTTGGCCCATTGATAACTAAGATTTTCATAATGTTGCTCCTACTTTGATTAACTCAGCTAGTTCACCTTTATATTCGCAGGCTGTACATTTCACCTGGCTATTTCGGTATGTAACGAGGAGCTTGCCGCACTGGGGACAAGGCTGTGAAACCGGTCTCTGGCTGATAGTAAAATGGCATTGTGGATAGCGGCTACAACCGTAAAAGCGGCGTTTTTTCTTGCTTACTCTTTCTACTAATTCGCCTTCGCCACAGTTGGGGCAGGTAACACCGGTCTTGGTTAGTAGGGGCATTGTCCTATTGCATTTAGGATAACTGCTGCAAGCTAAAAACCTACCATAGCGGCTTACCTTTATCACCATAGGTTGACCGCAATCAGGGCAGATTTCCTCCGTCATCTTGACAATGTTTATTTTGTCTATCCTTTCAGAAGCTTTACGCAGTGTTTTATCAAAAGGTGTGTAGAAGCCTCTTAAGACCGGTATCCATCCTTTCCTACCTCGGGCAATTTCATCCAGTTCCTTCTCCAGTTGAGCAGTGAAACCTAGGTCAACGATTTTAGGGAAGTGTTTGGCTAAGAGGTCGTTGACAATAATTCCTATTTCATCAGGGCAAAGCTTGCCATTTTCCTTATATACATACCCCCTTTCCTGAATGGTGGATAAAATTGGGGCATAGGTGCTCGGACGACCGATTCCCTTCTGTTCCAACACCTTTATCAGCGTGGCTTCAGTATAACGGGGTGGGGGTTGGGTAAAATGCTGCTCTGGAAAGAGTCCTAGCAGTACTAATCCATCACCCGCTTTCAATCTAGGGAGGATAATAGCCTTTTCTTCTCCTCCATCTTCATCTTTACCCTCGCTATAGAGAGACGTAAAACCTGGGAACTTGACCACGGAGCTAGTTGCTTTCAGCAGATATTCCTTTTGGGATTCTGAACATTTTGCTTCTATTTCTACGGTGGTAGTATCAAGCAGTGCTGCAGCCATTTGACTTGCCACCATTCGCTTCCAGATAAGTTCATAAATCTTAATTTGCTCTGGTTTGAGATAGGGGCGAAGCTGGTCTGGTTGCCGATGAATCTTAGT
>DUEX01000024.1 GCA_011170325.1 Dehalococcoidia bacterium
ACAACACAGCAAATTAGAAAGAGGTGGAATGGAAGCTAAAAGGAAGCAGGAGAAATCATTTTGCCGATTATGCTGGTGGAGATGTGCTCTTGAAGTAACAATAGATGATGGAAGGGTTGTCAAAGTAACAGGAGACAAATCGTTTCCTCTCAGGCAGAGCACTCCCTGTGCCAAAGGCTTAGCATTGCCAGAAATCTTAAACCACCCTAAACGCCTAAAGTATCCCCAGAAAAGGCAGGGAAGAAGGGGGGAGGGAAAATGGACCAGGATTTCCTGGGATGAGGCATTGAGCTTGATTGCCGATAGAATGAGCCATTTTGAAGCTGAATTTGGGGGGGAATCTGTGGTAATCGGGCTGGGCGAACCTAAGGGGCTGGAATTGGCCTTTGCCCAAAGATTAGCCAGCGTTTTTGGCACACCCAATGTGGCTACTCCCGGACACGTTTGCCACGTGCCCAGAGAGCTGGCTTCGGCTTTTACCCTCGGCTCTCCTTGCATTCCAGACAGTGATAACCCACCCCGTTGCCTAATTGTCTGGGGGAACAACTTCATCCAGACTCACAGTAGCAGTTTTTCTATTACCCAATTTCGCTCACTAACCCGGCAGGCTAAGCTTATAGTAATAGACCCTCAAAAAACAAGGGTAGCTTCCCAAGCCAACATCTGGCTTAAACCCAGACCTGGTAGCGATGGAGCTCTTGCCCTAGGAATGCTTAAGATAATAATAGAAGAGGAACTTTATGATAAGCAATTTGTAGCTAATTGGACTGTGGGTTTCGATGAGTTAAAGAGGCATGTCAAGAATCACTCCCTAAACAAGATAGAGGAAGTAACCTGGATACCTAAAGAGCAGATTAAGGAAACAGCCAGGCTGTATGCTACCACCAAGCCAGCAGCTATCCAATGGGGAAATGCACTGGAAACAAGTGCAAATAGTTTCCAAACCTGCCGAGCAATTTCAATACTAAGAGCTATCACGGCCAACTTAGATACCCCAGGTGGAGATATAATGTCAACACCACTCCCCCTGGTAAGACCAGCGAATTTTATGCTACTCCGAGACTCTCCCAGAAAGCCAGAGAAAGCGCTTGGTAGCGAGTTTAAACTAGCCACAAGGTCAGCCTTCATTCCCAGACAGTCGGTAATCAATAGCATCTTAGAAGAAAAACCTTATCCAGTAAAAGGGGCTTTGCTGTTTGGCACAGATCCGCTGCTTACCTACCCCGATGCCGCAAGAACCTACGAAGCCTTTACAAAGCTTGAATTCCTGGCATTAGCAGAGCTATTCATGACTCCTACTGCTGAACTCGCTGATATCGTCATACCTGCTGCTACTAACCTTGAGTTCGATGAGATTGGCCCATTCTCACCGTTCTTTGAATTCAGTTTGGCTTACCCTGAAGTAGTACAACCACCAGGCGAATGCTGGCCAGATATAAGAATTATAAACGAACTAGCCAAAAAACTTGGGCTTGAGCAATACTTCTGGGGCGATGAGAAAGAAGCTCTGGATGTCATCTTAAAACCCAGCGGGCTAACCTTTGAAGAATTCAAGGAGAAAAGGATACTACAGCAAGACAAGCAATATAAAAAATATGAGAAGGCAGGATTTAGAACACCCTCAGGTAAGGTTGAAATGTACTCCCAGCAACTTAATGAGTTAGGCTATAGCCCTCTGCCTGTCTATACTGAGCCTACAGAGGCTGTTCACCACCACCTGGAATTGTCCAAGGACTATCCGCTGGTACTTACAAGCGCCAAACCAGAATACTTTTCGCACTCAGGCCACAGGGGTATAGCTAGCCTGCGTCAGAAATCGCCTGAACCGATAGTGAGGTTGAATTCAGCAACGGCTGCTGAGTTGGGCTTAAAAGAAGGTGACTGGGTCTACATCGAGACAAAAAGGGGAAGAATAAAGCAAAAACTCAGCTTAAACAGCCACCTTGACCCCCGAGTAGCAGTTGCCGACTATGGCTGGTGGTTTCCAGAGAAGAGAAGCTCAAGATTGTATGGTTGGGACGATTCCAATATGAATGTTCTAACTGACAGTCAAGCTCCTTGCGAGCCAGCTATAGGTTCTGCCAACTTTAGAGGCTTCCCCTGCAAAATATACAGAGTCTGACTAAAGCTAGCGACTTATTGAGGAAAAGGTTTCTCGCCTAAAGCCATGCGGCACAGATCAGTGATGAAAATCTTATTTAAGCCATGATCAGATGTCACCCGCCTCAACTGGCGGTTGCACATAGGACAGAGGGTTACCATAGCATCGGCACTGCATTCAATGGCATCATTGATGTTCTTGGCTTGTATCTCAGCAGACAGTTCTGGGAAAGCATGCCTTATGGCATGGCCTGAGCAACAGAGAGCAGTCTCCCGATCATATTTCCTCGGCGGTCGCTCCACCCCGATAAGTTCAAAGATCTCGTCAAGTAAGAC
Organism: Dehalococcoidia bacterium; assembly: GCA_011170325.1. Lineage (GTDB taxonomy): Bacteria > Chloroflexota > Dehalococcoidia > GIF9 > UBA5629 > W265. The sequence continues at coordinate 2,437 of DUEX01000024.1, forward strand.
GTCTTTCTCCGGTGTATATCTCGAGGAGCAAGGGCGCTGGTAAGCGACCTTCTTGCCCAGTTTGGTAATTCCGCTCTGGTTGTCTCTGAGATAGTCACGCAGGTATTCGAAGATATGCATATACTTAAAAGGAACAGTAACGCCATATTCTTTGACTATGACATGCGCCATGGCATAGCACTCGTCATGGAGAAATACAATGTCCTTGCACAGACCAGCCATCTTGTCGATGAACTTCTGGACACCTTTCTCAAGGAGGCCCCCCCTTGCTGCGCCAGCATGCACATAGCCTTCATAGCAGAAATACCCTGCGCCCTTGACCACGGTCATGCCCTCAAATAGCTGGCCATCAAGGGTACCCTGGGGGGTCCCGAATTCCATGACACAGAGGGATAGAACAGGTTTGTCGGGGTCACCTGGTATCAGCTCGCTAGGAGCCTCAAAGGATTTGTCCATCACAGCTACTACAGCCTCAGTTATAGGAGAAGCACCTGTCCTTGCCTGCATCTCGCAGATAAGGTCATAGGGATCGGCTCCCGTGGGGCAATATTCCCTGCAGGCACAGCAGGTGATACACTTGCTCAAAATCTCAGCCTCTTCCCCCTCCATGAGCGCCTTGATTTCGGCCACAGCTCTGTCCTTGTCATAATCGACATAGAGACATTTCACCAAGCAGTCGCCGCAGAAGTCACATTTTGAAGCATCCCACATTTTCTTGACTACTCAAAGTATCCAGCCCTTTTTATATGAAGGCAAATCCAAAGCCAATTATTCCTTTCCTAGCTGCCCTTATTCAATGCCGCCTCTACCAGCTCAGCAATATCCAAAGCCTTCAGTGACTCCTCTGCCTCCTTAGCCTTTATAGCATCTTCAAACATCTGCAAGCAATAAGGACAAGCTGTAGCCACAATGTCAGCACCTGTCTCCATCACATGCTCGATTCGCATCTCGCTAATCCGCTTGCCAATACGCTCTTCCATCCAATAGCGTCCACCCCCACCACCACAGCAAAATCCRTTMCTYCGAGAACGCTCCATCTCCTTTAGCTTAGACYGTAAGATAGTRGCCAATATCTGTCKCGGTRGCTGATAGATATCATTATGCCTGCCTAAATAGCAWGARTCGTGATAAGTYAGCTTCYCATCCCYCGTCGAAGCCGGCYTRAGCTTGCCCTGYTTCASYAWTTCAGCGATGAGTTGAGTRTGATGGAYAACCTCAAAYTCTCCGCCAAACTGAGGATATTCGTTCTTAATGGTGTTAAAGCAATGAGGRCARGMRGTGACTATCYTCTTCACATTGTAGCTCTTGAGTAGTTCAATATTCTTCATAGCTTGAATCTGAAACAGGTATTCATTACCCAATCTTCTAGCCGGCTCGCCACAGCAAGTTTCTTCAGCACCAAGAATAGCAAAACTGATCCCAGCGGCTTTCAATATCCTTGCCACAGCTATGGCCACCTTCATGCTCCTATCTTCCAAAGCCGCAGCACAACCTACGAAATATACAATGTCAACATTGCTATCTTCAGACACAAGTTTGACATACAGCCCAGTAGTCCAATCAGTCCTAGTAGCCGTGGTGCCTCTACAACTATGTCCCCTAGCCTCGATGCACCTCAAAACAGCCTCGCCAGTCTCCGGTATCTTGGCTTGTTCCAGAACCAAATTGCGACGTATGTCAACAATCTTGTCTATGTGTTCAACAAAGACAGGGCATATCTCCTGGCAAGCACGACAGGTGGTGCATGACCAAAGTTCATCCTCAGTTAACACATCACCAATCAGAGCCTTAGCTCCATTTCCACCGTTCCCATCTCCAGGATTAGCCTGCTTAGTACTCAACAAAATATCACTCTTTTCAATCAAATGAGCCTTCAGGTCTTGTATTACTTTCTTTGGAGATAAAGGCTTGCCGCTAAGATACGCTGGACATCTATCTTGACATCTACCACAGCCAGTGCAGGCATCCAAATCCAATAGCTGCTTCCAGGTGAAATCTTCGATCTTGCCCACACCAAAGGTCTCCGTTTCCTCAAGATTGATAGGCGCCAATGCTCCCTTGGAGCGAGATGTCCTGAAGAAAACATTAGCTGGAGAGACCAAGATGTGGGACAACTTAGAGAACGATAGGCATATATAAATAACAGCGCCCACCGAGAAAACCACATGAAACCACCATAAACCGATATACCAAGCTACTCTGGTGCTTTCAGCTAAACCAGCAAAAAGGGTAGCTATCGAATAGCCCACAATGGACCATCTTGCCCACTCCGGATGACTATAGAATTCAGGTTGTGATAAGCCCTCGGGAATAGCCGCAATCAAACGAAAACCTTCGAGGACAAAGCCGGTGGCTACGACAACGAAAATTAAACTCAAGACGATAGCATCATCTAATACAGTGTCTAGTCTTTCTGGCTTCCGAATATACCGACGAAGTGCTGCCATGATGATACCAATGAGAATAAACACTCCACCAACATCCACAGCCAGACCAAGGCCAAGGTAAACACCACCATGCATGAAGTGAAAGAAATAATGGCTAACGAAATCTAAAAATGCCCCCAACAGCAACAAACCGCAACCGGCAAAAATAAGAAAATGCATTAGCCCCGGGTAAGGCTCACGGAGAAATCGCCTGTGAAACAAACCGTCAACTACCCCCGTAACTATAAAATCCCATGTTCTCTTGCCTAAATTGTCGAACCTATTATCAGGTTTACCAACCGTCCATAAACGATAGCGCCGATATATAGCATAAATAAGAATCCCCACGGCAACCACCGCCAATGGATACAGGATAAAGGGCCCAATAGCTATATTCCAGAAAATTTCACGGGATGCTTCCATATTTCTCCTTTCTCTGCCTTAGCTTATCACCTAGCGTATTCGAATCACCGCCATGAATATAGTAACCGCCAAAACAAGCAAACCCCAAAGACTAAGTCCAACCGAGGTAAAGAACACGTTGGGAATTGCATAACATAAAGCAGCGCTGAGGCCACTGACAATTGCCAAGCCAGTGCCACGCTTACGGTTTACTGCGAGACTGACGACTTCACCAATAGCATAACCTGCACCAGCAGCTATGAAAAGGCGGAAGAAGAATATGAAGGGTAATGGGATTAGATATATCCCCAACCAAACAAACCCGCAGGCTAGAGCAATTCCGATACCAGCCCCTATGGCCCTGAGGTAATATCCTATTGAAACTTGATAAGTAGGCAGGGACTTTAAATTAGCGCATTCTGGGCAGCGCACTCCTACCGGAGTTTGAACCAAACACTTAGGACAAATAGGCTTGTCACATTTCCCGCAAGTAAGATTTGTTTCCACATCAGGATGCCTAGCACATCGCATGCTTCCTGCTCAAATCCTCCAACTTGATACTAGTGCTATTTTATCAGCTCCAAACTATGCTTGTCAGCTAGAGCCAACAATCGCTCTACTGACTGCGCCGGAGCAAGTGCTTCTCCAATCATAACCTCTGAGCTATCCCCAAAAGCGTGATAATCGGTGCCTCCTGTAGGAACAAGTCCATACTGCTGAGCAATCCCCAGCAGCTTGTTTGTTACATCTGGGCCATAGTTACCATAGTATACTTCAATGCCAACTAAACCAGCCGCCTTCAATTCGGAAACAAGCTTATTTAAATCACCAATGTCTGCCGGGTGAGCCAAAACAGGCAGGCCTTGGGCACCAATAATTAGCCCTACCGCTTCCACTGGGAGCACCTTCTCCCGTTCCACATAAGCAGGTCCATTATGACCTATATATTTGTCAAAAGCCTCCTTCAATGAGGCTACATAACCCGCCTCCAACAAAGCTTGAGCTATGTGAGGTCGACATACAGAACCATCCTGAGCTAGCTCTCGCACTCGCTGCCACTCAATCTCCATGCCTAAACTACGAAGCTCAGTAATCATCCTTAGCGCTCGCCCCTGTCGCGAATCACGCAGCCTCCGTAAAACGGTAGCCAACTTTCGGTCAGTGTAATCAATGAAATAGCCCAAAACATGTACCTCGCCATCAGGAACATCAGTGTTAATCTCCACACCGGGGATGACCATCAGCGAAGGGAAAGCTTTGGCAGCAGTTAAAGCTAGAGCAACGCCATCTATAGTGTCATGGTCAGTAATTGCAATGACATCGAGTCCAACTTTCACTGCCAAATGGACAATCTCTCTAGGCTCCAGCCGCCCATCAGAGGCGGTGGTGTGCAGATGGAGATCAGCTTTCATCTACTGCTCTTCCTCCTGCTGGATTCGTTGAATGCTTGCCGCTCTACCACTAGCTTCGTCTACTTCGACTAGCACAGCGTTAAGAATGACCCTTCCTTTGCCAATCGAGATGCGATGGGGCATCTTAGTGAGAAAACTATGAATTACTGATTCAGCATCATCACCGATAACTGAGTCCACAGGACCAACCATGCCTACATCAGTAACATAAGCAGTCCCCTTAGGCAATATGCAGGCGTCAATGGTACCTACATGTGTATGTGTACCAAGTACCGCACTGACCCGACCATCAAGATACCTTCCCATAGCCACCTTCTCTGAGGTAGCTTCAGCATGGAAGTCGACGATGATAACCTTAGATTCAGTTTTAATTTCCGAGAGCAAGCAGTCCATAGCCCGAAAAGGGCAATCGGATTCACCCATAAAAACGCGCCCCATCAGATTAACTATCAAGGCATGTCGAGTTAATAAAAAACCACGACCTGGGGCACCCGGTGGAAAATTCAAAGGGCGGAGAATAGGCAATTCGCCATCCAGATAAGGAATAATCTCCTTCTGAGCCCAGACATGGTTACCCGTAGTTATTACATCAACGCCGAAGTTAAGGAGCTCCTGCGCTGTGACTAATGTAATGCCCAAACCACCAGCAGCATTTTCACCATTGGCTACCACCAGATCAAGTCCATATTCATAACGTAAGCCTGGTAGAAGCTGATTCACTGCTCTCCTGCCAGGCTTACCTACAACATCGCCTATCATCAATATACGCAATAACATCCCTCACGAGCCTTATTTGGCATAATCCACCGTCCTAGTCTCCCGCATCACAGTCACCTTTATCTGCCCTGGATACTCCAAACTATCCTCTATCTTCTTAACAATATCTCGAGCCAGCCTCATGGCTCCCAGGTCATCTACCTCCTCTGGTTTAACCAGAATGCGCACCTCACGCCCAGCCTGAATAGCAAAAGCTTTCTCGACTCCAGTAAAACTATTAGCTACACTTTCCAAGGCCTCAATACGCTTCAAGTAATGCTCTAAAGATTCACGCCGTGCTCCCAGTCTCGATCCACTTATAGCATCAGCAGTAGCAATGATAAAACCGAGGGCACTGGTTGTAGTAGCCTCACCATGATGCTCAGCCATAGCCTGAGCCACCTCAGCCGACTTATCCCACTGCCGAACTAAATCAGCACCTATCAAAGCATGAGGACCTTCTATTTCATGGTCTACCGCCTTACCAATATCATGAAGTAGGCCAGCCTTCTTAGCCAGCGTCACATCAGCACCAATCTCAGCAGCCAACATCCCTGCCAAATGAGCAACTTCAAGGCTGTGAGTTAACACATTCTGACCATAGCTAGTTCGAAACTTAAGTTTGCCGAGCAACCTGATTAACTCAAGGTGCAATCCCTGTACCCCAGCTTCATAAGCTGCCCGTTCCCCCTCCTTGCGAACGATAGCTTCAACCTCGCTTTTAGCCTTCGCCACTACTTCTTCAATCCGAGCTGGATGAATACGACCATCGAGAATCAGGTTATTCAAAGCCACCCTAGCTACTTCCCGCCTCAGTGGATCAAAACTAGAAATAGTCACCGTTTCTGGAGTGTCATCAATGATAAGGTCAACGCCGGTAGCCTGCTCTAGAGCCCGAATATTGCGTCCCTCACGACCAATAAGCCGTCCCTTCATCTCGTCATTGGGTAAAGGAACAACAGATACTGTTGCCTCTGACACTACATCAGTAGCGCAACGCTGGATAGTTGTAGCCAGAATTTCGCGAGCTTTGTCATCAATCTCATCCTTTATTCTTGCTTCCCATTCCCGAATCCGCCGTGATGCTTCCTGGCGAATCTCCTCCTCTACAGCCTGAAGCAGCTGCTGTTTTGCTTCATCGCTCGACATCCCTGAGATGAGTTCGAGTTGATGCTGCTGCTTACTTCGAACCTCTTCCAGCTGAGCTTTTATAGCCTCAGTTTCTTTCTCTCGAGTAGCTAAACCACGTTCACGGCGTTCCAAAGACTCCAGCTTCCGCTCCAGCTTTTCGTCCTTCTGAGCAAAACGTTTTTCCAGCCTCTGCAATTCATAACGGCGTTCGCGACTATCAGCTTCAGCAGCCGCTCTAACCTTAACAGCCTCCTCCCTAGCCTTAAGGAGCATCTCTTCATGTTTAGCTGTTGCCTCCTCTAGTAATCTCTTTGCTTCATTTTGAGCACTGCGGAGCTGCTGAATGGCTAATAGCTGCCTGGCAAAATAGCCAAGAAGCGCACCCACAACAAAAACAAGCCCAACTAAAAGTATATATATTATTGATACAGTCATTTAGTTGCCTCACTTTCCTAGAACGCCACATAATGATAAACCTGTAGATTATTAACCTAATTAATACTAATCCTTCGCAGAGCCAGTGTCAAACAAAGGACCTATGTAGGAGCATTATATAGAGGCAATTTGTCGCTCTTGCCACAAACGTGCTAACACACAGCTAATAACTTCGTAACTAAAGCCTCGCCGTCTAAGATAACCGGATAGACGGCTACGGAATTCACTATAGTCCAAAGTAACCAAAACACGGGCTTTCTTTAGCCCTGCCTCATAAGCACTAGTCTCATCATTTAAATCTCCCACTATTTCATCTGCCGTTTCAGTAGCTACCCCCTTTTGCCTCAATTCACGCTTTATCAACTGTCGGCTTCGTGGGCTGAACGTCAGGCGATTATCTTTCCAATACTGAGCAAAAGCTGCATCATCAATCACTTTCCGCTCTCTTAACTCAACTATAACCTTATTCACCGCATCATCAGTAAAACCACGTCGAAATAGTCGCTGTCTCACCTCCGCTTCACTTCTGGGACGATAGCCGAGATAATGCAAAGCAGCCTCAAAGCAGCTCTGGAAGGAATCAACCTGCTTCAGTTCTTCAATCTGGTCCATAGACAAACCTTCGCCAATTTGCAGACCAGCTCCAGCTGCCACCTCCTTACCTATAGCAAAGGAAAAAGAACCGTCAATAAACACGTTAATTCGCTTCTTATTTCTACCCAGTCGCAGAGCCGTAATCCTACCCATCTAAACCTTGTCTATATATGAAAGAACACAGAAAGCTGGGGTTTACTCCCACCTAGTCTCTTCTTTAAAACCAAAAGTTCAGCCTACTCAAAAACCTCCCCGGTTTCAGCGCCCTTGCTTAGAAGAGACATCATCGAAGTTCTTATCTCATGCTCTATCTCCGAAGCTAGGTCAGTATGCTGCACTAAATAATCTCTAGCATTTTCTCGCCCTTGCCCTAATTTTATGTCACCAAAAGTAAAAAATGTGCCTGCTCTTTTTATTTTTCCTAAACCAACACCTAAATCGATAAGGTCACCTTCCTTACTTATGCCGCGCTTAAATATTATGTCAAATTCAGCAGACCGAAACGGGGGGGCCGCTTTATTCTTAACTACTTTAGCCCTAACCCGGGTGCCCACCACTTCAGAGCCATGTTTAATAGCATCGCCCCGTCTTAAATCAATCCTCACTGTACTATAGAACTTCAAGGCTCTGCCCCCAGGTGTAACCTCAGGACTACCAAAAATAATGCCTACCTTTTCTCGCAGCTGGTTAACAAAAACCACTGCAGTATGTGATTTGCTAATCGCCGCTACCAACTTTCTCAACGCCTGTGACATTAATCGCGCTTGCAAGCCAACATGCGTATCACCCATTTCCCCCTCGATCTCAGCCCGAGGCACCAAGGCAGCCACACTATCAATGACTATCACATCCACAGCTCCGCTTCTCACTAATGCTTCAGTAATCTCCAAAGCTTCCTCACCATTATCAGGTTGAGAGATGAGTAAATCTTCAACTTTCACCCCGCAATTAGCTGCGTAAGCAGGATCAAGGGCATGCTCAGCATCTATATAGGCAGCAATACCACCAAGTTTCTGAGTTTGAGCCATTATGTGCTGGGCAAGGGTAGTTTTCCCTGAAGCTTCAGCACCAAAGATTTCAGTGACCCGTCCTCGAGGAATACCACCTATCCCTAAAGCCAAGTCTAAAGCCAATGAGCCAGTAGAAATAGCCTCCCCCTGCGGCCTAGCCGAGAGTTCACCAAGCTTCATAATCGAACCCTCACCAAATTGCTTTTCAATGTGACTTATTGCCAGCTCCAGTGCTCTTTCCCTCTCCGTAGTCATCTCTTCCCTCCTACAATGGCTAAAAGCATCATAGCACAGGCGCTATACCAGCTCAAGCTAGACTTGCACTCTGTCAAGCTATAGCGGAGGCACAAGCGGGGGGCAACGTTTATGGCTACATCTATTTATCATAAAATCAATCTTTTCTTTCACTTTCTCCTCGGCTTCGCCCACAATCAAGTAATGGTCAAGCTCACTGTAGGTCAACCCCAGCTCCGCCTCATCTGTCTGACCAGTCCACAGACCTGCTGAAGGTGGCTTATCAATGATTTCTTGAGGGATGTCCAAATACATGGCCAAATCGCGCACCTGGGTCTTCACCAAGTTGCCCAGAGGCAGAAGATCCACGCCCCCATCCCCATACTTCGTGAAGTAACCAACACTTAATTCGCTCCTATTGCCAGCACCTATTACCAGATAATTGAGACAATTGGCAAAGTAATAAAGGGTAAGCATTCGCAGTCTAGGTTTAATATTACCTTCTGCCAACCTTTTTGTTGCCACACTACAATCCCTACCCGGCAAAACCTTAACCAAAGTGTCAAACACTTCATCAAGAACAACAATCTCAACAGGTATATGAAACTTACCAACAACAAGCTTGGCATGCTCTGTATCGATCTTATCACTGTGGCAAGGCATAATAACTCCCAGGGTAGCCTCAGGAAAGGCACGCTGACATAACACTGCGGCTACGGAAGAGTCGAGCCCACCGCTCACTCCTACAACCACCCCTGTACACCCGGCGGCTGAAACTGTCTCACTAGTCCACGAAACAAGCTTCTTGGCTAATTCCTCAACTGACAATTCTGCTCAACCCCCCTTGCTTTTGCCAAAGCCAATCTGAGATATTATACTAGCCGCTAATATAACATTCAAAGAGATGGTTCATAAGAAGATGGTGGGAAAAACTTGACTTAAACATAACCCCTGCGTTAAACTTAGCAGTGTGAGGGGAAAATGCCTATCTACGAATACTTTTGTCCCGAGTGTAATTATAAATTTGAGCTATTACGCTCTATAAGCAAAGGTAAGGAAAAGGCTTCGTGTCCTCAATGCCAGCATGCTGCCAAGCGAATTTTGTCTCGCTTCACTTCTTTCTCTAAAGGTACCGAAGGAGAACCAACCCCTATAGCTGGCACGGCTAGCCCATGCAGTAGCTGCACCGCCACCAGTTGCGACAGTTGCTACCTGTAGCTGGCTAAGTAATCCTGAATACCAGTCTATCAGCCACTTTGGAGTTCGTTTGCTTGCGATGTTGCCCTTAAACATTCCTCCAACCCACCAACCTCAATGTACCGAAAGCAATACCGCCAACAAGCAGAGCTTCTAATATCATAGCCCCGAAACCAAACAAAGCTACATCATAGAAAAACGATTCAGGAAACAACATAATTAGATAGTCCTTGGCCGGATTTAGTATCCAGAACTCATTAGAGAAGCTGACCAAGTGGAAAAGAAGAAAAAGTTGCTCAAAGCCAAATATAGCCCAAAGAGCCAAGACAACCATCAAAGCCAAGGTAGCCAAGCTCCCCCAGAATAATCCCCTGACCAATATCCACCACCTACTCCCTAACCACAGCAATAGCACAAAACCACAGATAACTATAAAGGCCAGAAATCCTCTCTGAACCCAGTAGTCTAGCTGAATCAGGCTCTTTACATCCTGAAGATGAACTAACTCCCGCTCATTGAACAGGTCGAACTCTTCTCCTCCCTTAACCACTGCCACCTGGGCTGAGTCCACCTTTGAATTGAAGTAATCGATCAAATGCTGAGCTATCCTTTTTAGCTCCAGCTCATCTATGCCAGTCGCTTGGCTTATCCGATACTTATCGAAGCCATATTCATAAAGCCTAATCTCACTAACTCCCCAGCAAATATTGCTAGTTATAACTAATACAGGCAGGCAAGATACAAATATCCAATAGGCAACAGTTCGAGCAATCTCCATTTCACTCCTTATAGAGCTAGAGCCGATAATAGTCAGTAAGTCTCTGAGCTGTCAACTTTTTGAAATCTCTTCAAAGCCCAAATAATGCGCTACAGATGCTTTATGCTATAATTAAGAACAAACCCAACCACAAAAAGCCAAATGTTTACCCACCTTCATGTTCATACCGAGTATAGCTTGCTGGACGGTTTATGTCGCATTCCCCAGCTTATTTCTAAAGCCAAAGACCTGGGTATGAATAGCATAGCTATCACCGACCATGGAGCCATGCATGGCGTCATTGATTTCTACATAACAGCTAAGGAGGCAGGCATAAAGCCTATCATCGGCTGCGAAGTCTATGTAGCCGAAACAAATCGCCATAGTCGAACTGCCAGTGATAAGAATCCCCATCATCTCACTCTACTTGCCAAAAATGAGCAAGGTTATCATAACTTGATCCAGCTAGCCACTAAGGCTCACCTCGAAGGCTTCTACTATAAGCCAAGGGTAGATAAAGAGCTTTTCGCCAATTACCATGAAGGCCTTATCGCCCTATCTGGCTGTGCCCACGGAGAACTGCCCCGCTTAATTCTGGAAGGCCGACTTGAAAACGCTGCTAAAGCAGCTCTGTGGTACAAGGAGGTCTTCAGCGACTACTATTTAGAAATCCAGAGGCACCCTATCCCCGAACTCGACCAGATCAACCAAGGACTGCTTTCCCTATCTTCCAAGCTGGATATCCCAGTAGTAGCTACCAGCGATGTTCACTACATCAATAAAGAAGATGCCTCTATTCACGAGCTACTCCTTTGTATCCAAACTAATACCTCCATTTATGACGAGAAAAGACTGAAGATGGCTGGTGATTTCTTCTACCTTAAAAGCCCTGAGGAAATGACAAATCTATTTACTGACTTACCCCAAGCCATAGACAACACCCAAAAGATTGCTGATATGTGCCAATTGAAGCTGGAGTTTAGTAAGCTTCATCTCCCACAAGTAGACTTGCCACAAGGCAAAACTGCCGATGATTATCTAGCTGAGCTCTGCTGGCAAGGATTGAAACAACGCTATCCATCACCCACTCCACAAATCGAGCAGCGGCTGGCTTATGAACTAGAAGTCATTAATAAAACGTACTTTGCTGACTATTTTCTCGTTGTTTGGGATCTCATTTCCTTCGCCAAGAAACAGAACATCCTCTCCGGCGTTCGAGGCAGCGCTGCTGCCAGCCTAGCTCTCTATTGCCTTGGCATCACCAACATTGACCCATTAGCCAATAAGTTAGTTTTCGAACGCTTCTTAAATGTGGAACGCCGTGAGTCACCAGATATCGACCTCGATTTCCAAGATGATCGCCGTGATGAAATGATTGCTTATGTTAACCAAAAATATAGCACTGACCGCGTAGCCCAAATTATCACCTTCGGCACTTTAGGCGCTAGAGCTGCTCTCAGGGATGTAGGTAGAGCTTTAGGTATGCCTTATAGTCAAGTTGATAGGGTAGCCCGATTGATCCCAGCTAGACCAAATATAACCCTCGATCAAGCTTTGGTAGAGAATAAAGAACTTTACAACATCTACCATGAAGACAATGCAGTACATCATTTGATGGATACTGCCAAAAAGCTAGAGGGAATAGCTCGCCATGCTAGCACTCATGCCGCTGGAGTGGTCATATCTAGAGAGCCTTTGACTCAGTATATGCCACTGCAACGCGCAAGCAGAGATAATGAACAGGCTACAGTCATGACTCAGTTTTCTATGGAAAGCGTTGCTCGCCTTGGGCTGCTCAAGCTGGATTTCCTCGGGCTGGCTAACCTCACCCTCCTAGCTAAAGCCAAAGAAATCATTGCCGAAAATTATGACGTCTCCATAGATTTGCAACATATTCCACTCGATGACCCCAAAACCTTTGAATTGCTCGCCTCCGGAGAAACTAGCGGCATTTTCCAATTAGAAGGCGCTGGCATGCGCCGCTACATAAAGGAACTTAAGCCTACCAACTTCAACGACATTGCAGCCATGGTGGCTCTTTATCGCCCCGGACCTATGGAGCACATACCTACTTTCATCAGGGCAAAGCATGGAATTGAGCCTATACGTTATCCTCACCCCGCCCTCAAGGAGATTTTGGAGGAAACCTACGGCGTTATCGTTTACCAGGATCAGGTGCTCCTAATTGTTCAGGCTTTAGCTGGCTATAGCTTAGGACAAGCCGATATTTTTCGCAAAGCCATGGGAAAAAAAATCCCCCAGGTAATGAAAAAGGAGCGGCAAAATTTCATAAATGGTGCCAAGAAGAATGGCATATCTGCCGAACTAGCTGCCGAAATCTTCGCCCTAATTGAACCTTTCGCTGGCTATGCTTTCAACAAAGCCCATAGTGTAAGTTATGCCCGCATCGCCTATGAAACTGCCTACCTTAAAGCCAATTACCCTGTCGAGTATATGACCGCCTTTCTAAACACCTATACCGAACATCAAGAAAGACTCCGCTCAGCCATTGCCGAATGCCGTCGCCTAGGTATTCCGGTACTGCCTCCTGACATTAACAAAAGTCAAATCGGCTTTGCTATCGAGAAGCAAGATGGAAAAACAGCTATCCGCTTCAGCCTAACAGCTATTAAGAACGTTGGGCTTGCAGCTATTGAGCCAACCCTATCAGTTCGCCAACAGGGAGGCACTTTCAAATGTATTGAAGACTTCTGTCGGCGTGCTGATTTGCGTAATATCAACAAAAAGGTTATAGAAAGTCTAATCAAAGCTGGAGCCTTCGACTGTCTAGCCCCTCGGGCAGCACTCCTCCAAGCTACTGACCAACTCATATCCCTAGCTCATCGGGAGCAACAGCTCAGAGAATCAGGGCAAGCCACCATGTTTGACCTCTGGGGTGACACTGTGCCGCTACCACTCCCCAATTTGAGTCTAGAAAGCGTCGACTCGTCCCTCAAAGAGAAACTAGATTGGGAAAGAGAATTGTTAGGGGTCTATTTCTCCGAACACCCCTTTGCTTCAATAGCTCCCAAATTAGTTAACACTACCACTGCCCTCTGTGGTGAAATCGATGCTGAAATGGTCGGAGAAACAGTGACAATCGCTGGAATGGTAACTACAATGCGTCAACTCTATACTCGAGACAATCGCCCTTTCATTACCGCAACTCTCGAAGACCTTGATGGCAGCATCGAGGTTACCGTCTGGACCGAGGTATATAACCAGACTGAAGAGCTATGGCAAAAAGGTGAAATCCTTCTGGTAGAAGGCACAGTAAAGTTAAGAGATGAACGAGTAAACCTCAATTGCTACCGAGTACGTCGATATCAGCCTAGTGATGAAGAAAGCCAAGAAACCGAGCCAGTTACCCAGCCTCCTTTACAGCATAAATTAATAATTAATATCACCCAAAGCGACAATGTCGAAGAAGATGTAATGCAGCTCCACCAAGTCATGGACATCCTCAGCCGTTATCCAGGGCAAGACACTGTTTGCCTGACTATTACCAGTGGCGAAAAAGTGACTAACCTCGAGCTGCCAAATACAACCATCGTCTACTGTCCAGAGCTGATGCAAGAACTACAAGGCATCTTGAGAGGGGACAATCTAAAAGTACAAAACATGTAATATCAAGCTAAAGTCGGCCGATGCCCCCAGCTTCCAAACTGAGTAAATACCTTTTCATTTCCGCACCACCGCTAAAACCACCCAGACTACCATCACTGCCAATTACCCGATGGCACGGAACCACAATCGGTAATGGATTCCTGGCTAAAGCTTGTCCCACAGACCTGGCTGATTTACCTAAACCTAACTGACTGGCCACCCAGGCATAATTCTTAGTCTTAGCATAAGGGATAGTTCGCACTATCTGCCATACACTTCGCTGAAAATCGGTTGTCCCAGCCAAATCCAAACTGTCAGGAAAATCCATTGGCTCACCAGCCAAATAACTCTTTAATCTACGAGGTAAATCACCAAGAGACCCATCAATGAAGTAACAAGAGGCTTCAGCTTCGCCAAGCTCATTGAGGAAAGAAACCACTTCTTCCGGCGATTTCCGGGGCAGAATAACTCTTCTCAGTCCACGAGACGAACTCAGTATCCCCATCCATCCCAAACAGGTATTAAACAAAATAAAGCTGAAATCCATTGCCCCTTTCTACAGTGGCAAAACCGCCAAATAAACCGCTTCACATTTGGCTGGCGCTCTCAGCTAACTCCGCGCTATAGACCTGATAAGTCTTAGAATCATAAAGAACAAAGAATACCTCCTCCAAGGAGGTCGAGACACCACGCAAGAAAGCAATTACTGTGCTCAGAGCTACCCTTGCTGCCTCAGCCATTGGGTAGCCATAAGCTCCGCTGCTTATGGATGGAAAGGAAAGGCTCTTTAACTTATAATCAGTGGCTGACTTCAAGCTTTCTCGATAAGCGCTAGCTAAAAGCTCAGCCTCGCCTCGGCTGCCACCATGCCACACTGGACCTATAGTATGAATGACATATTTTGCCTGAAGTTTTCCCCCGCTGGTTATCACCGCTTTGCCTGTATCCAAGCGTCCTATTCGAGATACAATTTTCCGGCACTCCTCAAGAATGGCAGGACCACCAGCCTGGTGAATGGCTCCGTCCACACCACCCCCTCCCATCAAGTTAGGATTGGCGGCATTAACGATAGCCTCAGTTGCCTGCCGAGTGATATCACCTTGAACTAAGCCAAGTTTTGTCTTACCTACAACTATTTCATCAACTCCGCTCATGACTACCTCCACTAGTAATCTCAGGCTAACTCTGGCTCAATTAGTCCATAATCACCATTCCTACGTCGGTATAGTAGATTAAGCGCATCATTATCAGCATTGACGAAAAGAAAGAAATCGTGACCCAAAAGTTCCATCTGCTCAGCTGCTTCAGCCACTGACATCGGCTTAACCGCAAAGTGCTTAACTCTAACTACCTTTGGTAAGACCTGGGCCTCGCTACCGATAATCGCTCCTTCTATACCAGGAGTCTGGCGGGCCAGAGAAACGCCCCTCCCCCTCTTGTACAACTTCCCTCTATAGCGCTCAATCTGACGTGCCAATACCTCAGCCACAGCATCAACAGCTACAAAAATGTTTTCACCCTTCTCCTCACCTCTCAGTAAGGTGCCTTTGCTATTTAGAGTAACCTGAACGGTGAAACGATGCTGAGGCGACTTCGTCTTCTCCTCATATATTTCTACTTCAGCTTCAGCAATATTACGTAGGTAACGAGCTAATTTGCCAATCTTTTTCTGTACATAATCTTGAATTGGCTGTGAGATCTCCGTATTCTTGCCAACAATTTGTAACTCCATCTGTTTAGCTCCTTTATTAAGTTTCTCTAGCCAAGGTCAAGCCCCACACTGAAACAGCTCCAGCAGCCTTAAGAGCCACGGCACAAGCTTCCAAAGTAGCCCCCGAGGTGCATACATCGTCAACCAATAGAACATGCCTCCCACTTAATCTCTGGTCTAGGCAGGCAAAGACATCAGCCATGTTTCTTCGTCGGTCTTCAACAGTTGGCGCCCTAGCTTGAGGCAGGCTGTCCTTAAAGCGAAACAGGCAATCTTCAACTACTGGCAAAGCAGTTAACCTCCCCAGTTCCTGAGCCAGAAGGCTCGACTGATTGTAACCACGCTGTCGCAACCGGCGAGGATGAAGAGGTACTGGCACTAAAACTTCACCAGGCATAGGATTGACTTGAAGATAAGTAGCTAACAACCCAGCCAGGCAACCGGAGATTGCCTTGAGATTATGGTACTTTAGCTCATGGATAGCCTGGCGTACCACCCCATCGAAATGAAAAGGAGACCGAATGCCATTAATCTCAGCCTGCCACCCCCAGCAAGTTGGACACAAACCGCCACTTGACTCAGGCTTCCCACACTTGAGACAGAATGGGGGCAAAAGCCGAGGTAAGATTTGGCAGCAGCTAGTACACAAAAAATCACCGACTCTCCCGCAGCCAACGCAGCGGCACGGAAAGAAAAAATCGACGACTATCTCCTGCAGCTGTCCCAACGACAAGGGCAAAGTAACCACTTCAAAGTCTTTTAAGATTGAAAACTGGCTGCTTGCAGCTATGAGTGTGAGCGTGAGGTATGACCTGCTCCGCTAAAAATAGGCTCATTCAGATATAAATCACCGTTCCTGATTTTAATGTTGTAGCCACAATCAGGATTGGTGCATACCCAAGCTTTGTAATGAATCGCCGCCCCTTGACTACCGAAGTCAGACAGAGGTACTAGATCACCGACCTTACACTTTAGACATTTGGGAAAGGAATTGTTTTCCACGATTCCACCTCCTCCAAAGATTCTTAAAGTATACATCAACCGCAGACTAGTGACAAGAGCACCTCGGGAGAGCGTTTAACAACTTTTTTTGTCATCTCTCGGTTAAGCTCTTCAATTTCACCTCAGCCAGGCAATTATAAGCGGCTCCACTAGGCAAAAGCTGGCTCCTCATCAAGCTGAGACTGTTCACACCCACTTCATAGTTGACTTCAAAAGGTGTCTTCATGACTAACTCGCCAAAGTCCTGACGGTCTCGGGGTGAAGCTCCTTCCCGTAGCCGGGCTAGAGTTAAATGAGGAGTGAACGGGCGTGCTTCTTGGGCAAAGCCTAATGGAACAAGGGCGGCATCAATACCCTGCTGCAAAGCTACCAACTTATCCACCTCACCACCAACACCCAACCAGAGGACGCGAGGTTGTCTCAAGCTGGG
>DUEX01000025.1 GCA_011170325.1 Dehalococcoidia bacterium
TATTATGGCTGAAATCAAGGAACTCCTACGCCAGGGTAGGAAAGAGGAGCTATGGCAGATGTGCTGTGGGTATATTGACCTCAGTTTGGAGCAGCATATGGCTATGCAGAAACGGCTGTTGCTGGAGCAGATTGAGCTGCTGAAAGATTGTGAGCTGGGCAGGAAAGTGATGCGCGGTGCCATGCCCGAAACTGTTGAGGAATTCAGGGAACAGGTGCCACTGACTACCTATGCTGACTATTGCCCTGAGCTTCTGGAGAAAAGGGAGGATGTGCTGCCGGCAAAGCCCGTGTTATGGCAGCATACTTCTGGCAGGTCGAGCGAATATCCATTTAAGTGGGAGACTATTAAATGGATGCCTGTCAGCTCCAGGTTTTATTATGAGTTGGCAAAAGCGCTGCTTGGCTGTGGAATTTTCGCCAGTTGTAAGGAAAGAGGTGATACCTCTTCACTTAAGGAGCGTCTGAAGTTCATCTACGCTGTAGCCCCAAGGCCTTATGTTTCAGGTGCCTTTGCTTACATTGTTCAGGAAGAGATTTATCGGGATTGTTTACCTCCCCTAGAGGAAGCGGAGAGTTTACCCTTCGAGGAAAGAATAGCGCTTGGTTTTCAGCAAGCTTTATCTCAAGGGTTTGATATCTATTTTGGTGTATCTATTGCCTTGGTGGCTATTGGGGAGAGGATTAACCAGCGATTGGGTGAGGTAGATATACGTCCTCTCTTGTCTCAACCGAAGGCATTGTTTCGCTTGGCTAAGGGGTTGGTCAAAAGCAAGTTAGCCCGCCGCCCCATGCTGCCTAAAGACCTTTGGTCAGTTAAGGCGATTATAGGCAGTGGTACCGACGGCACCATTTTTAGAGAAAGGATAAAGAGGCTATGGGGGAGGTATCCCCTGGATTTATATGCTTGCACTGAGGGCGGAGTTATAGCTACCCAGACCTGGGACTATGATGGCATGACCTTTATCCCTGACCTTAATTTCCTCGAGTTTATCCCGGAGACGGAATATTCTAAATGGCAGTTTGACCATAGCTACCAGCCGAAGACTGTCTTACTAAACGAGGTGAAAGCTGGCCAGAACTATGAGATAGTTATCACCAATTTTCATGGTGGTCCCTTGGTCAGGTACAGAATGGGCGATATACTTAAAATAACAGCGCTGAGAAATGAGAAGCTAGGCATTGATATTCCACAGGTGGCTTTTGAGGGGCGAGTTGATGATGTTATTGATATTGCTGGCTTTATCCGACTGACGGAGAAGGTAATCTGGCAGGCAGTTGAGAACACCAACATTCCCTACGAAGATTGGACAGCGCGTAAGGAAGTTGGAGAAAAGCCGGTGTTGCACCTCTATCTTGAGCTTAAAGATAATTACATTGCTAGTGAGAAGGGTGTCGCCACAGCAGTGTATGAGCAACTCAAGAGGTTAGATGACGGCTTTATTTACGGTGATGTGGAAAGCATACTCGGCTCAAATCCAATAGAGGTTACCTTGTTGTCTGAGGGTGCCTTTGCCAATTATATTTCCCAGCGGCGGGCTGAAGGTGCCGATTTAGCTCATTTGAAGCCTCGCCATATTAATGTCTCGGACAAGGAACTCTCCGTGTTGGGAGCTAAAGTAGAAGCTGTGCCAAAAGCGGAGGTTGTGGCTGAAACTAAAACTGAGGCTGTAACTAGCTAATATTGACTGTGGTTTAGAGGTTGAGCAGGGCGGTTGCTTTAAGCAACCGCCCTGGCTTTTTTATTGGTTAGCCACCTATAGGGTTCAGTAGGGACAGGTGTTTATACCTGTACATACTTTTATCCTCTGGCGCATTAGTACTTTGGTCGCTCTTGACAACCTTCAAAGCTGCAGACATAATTAGGCAAGCTTAATAGGATGTAAGGCTTTAGATGAATACTCATTGTCTAATTCCGTTAATTGCCACGATTGCCTATATTCCATTATTTATTGTCCTCATCTTTAATCGTCCGTGGCAGAGGCAGCATAAGCTTTTTGCTTGGTTTCTAGCTGCTGCCATGCTCTGGAGCCTTACTGACTTCCTCTTCCGCAGCGATTTCTTGATGCAGGACAAGCTCCTTTTGGCCAAGGTGACTTTGTGTTTCTTTGTGTGGGGGGCGGTGCAACTCCATTATTTCCTATTTTCTTTCTATGGAGACTTTCGATTCCCCTCTGCCTATGTTTTGATGGCAATGCTGTTTGCCCTAGTGTTAACTCGTATTCCGGAGAGTATTGCTATCGATAATGGTGTCGTTCCTGACTACGGTATTTGGATTGTGCCATTAGCTCTTTCCCTCTACGTTTTGCTTGGAAGAGACATATACTTCTTGTGGCAAAAGCTCAGTGTTTTGACTGATCCAGCAGCGCGTAATCAACTTGTTTATCTATTGCTTGGCACCTCGACTCTGATTCTGTTTGCTTCTAGCGGTCTTAGCCTCTTTGGGAGGGAGTTTCCTATTTCTCACGTAGGCAGCCTGCTCAATGCCGTTATTTTGATTTATGCCGTTCTAAAGCATCGTTTGTTGGATATGAGGTTTGTTTTGCGCCAGGGGCTGGTTTTCAGTACCTTGGCTGGCTTGCTCTTGGCTACCTTTATGCTGTGGCTGTTCTTGATCCATAGAGGTCTTGGTTTTGAGATAAGTTTTACCTCTACCTTCGTAGCGGCATTGCTTACGGCGGCTTCAGCGGCTGGGTTTTGGTATCAGGCACGTCATTTCTTGTACAGGAAGGTTGACCAGGTCTTCTACAGGGAGAGCTATGATTATCGTGTGAAGCTGTTTGACTTTGTCAGGCACAAAATAAGCGGTGTTTTCAGCCTACAGGAATTAGGTGGAGAGCTGCTGCCGCTACTTGTCAAGACTCTAAATTGTCGGCAGTCATATCTGCTGCTTTCAGAAACCGGTGGTGGTGATTTTGTTGCCCTGTTTGCTGAGCCTCAAGAGGGGGGCGATTCGCCATTGAGGATAAGGCAGGACAGTCCTATTGTGGAAAGGTTTAGGAGAGAGAATAGATACTTGAATAAGGAAGACCTGGATATTCTCCCCGAATTTCGTAGCCTGTGGGGGGAGGAAAGGGAGAAGTTGAGAAGCTTAGGCATAGAGCTATTTTTCCCGCTGGTAAGCCGGGGTAACCTGATTGGCATATTGGTGTTAGGCAAAAAGCAATCTGGTAAGTATTCGCTTGAGGATATCGATTTAGCCGAAAGCATTACGGCTGAGGTAGCAGTGAGCCTGGAGAAGGAGTATCTTCAGGAGCAGCTCAGAAAGAGGGAGGAGGAGCTATCCTTAATTAACCGATTAGCCACTATCATAACTTCCAGTTTAAATATTCAAGAAGCCTACGATGCCTTTATTGCTGAGCTAAGAAAGGTGGTTGATGTGGACTGGGCGACGATTGCTTTAATTGAGGGGGATGAGATTTATTTCCAGGCTTTATCCACCGAGGTAGGTTCAGCCTGGCAGACGGGGGAGAGGATACCGCTGGAAGGTACGGCTACCCAGCGGGTAACCGGTGACAAGAAGGCTTTAGTTGAGCCTGACTTGGCCCAAAAAAGGAGGTTTTGGACCGGTGAGGAGTATGTCAAACGTGGGATTCGGTCAATTGTTTATCTCCCGTTACTGGTAAAGGGCGAGGCTATTGGTAGCCTAATAGTTGCCAGTCGCCAGCCCAGTGCTTATAGTCCAGGACAGGTTCGTCTGCTGGAGCGCCTGGCTCTTCAGATTGCTATGCAGGCTGAAAATGCTCGGCTTTATGGTAGAGCTGAGCAAAGAGCTCGTGTTGATGAGCTCACCGGTCTATTTAACCGTCGTCATTTTGATGAGCGCCTCAAGGAGGAGATTGACCGGCATTCTCGTTATAGTGGCATGCTATCTCTGGTCTTACTCGACCTTGACAATTTCAAGGACTACAATGACAAGCTGGGACATTTAGCTGGTGATAAATTGCTGGGACAAGTTGGGCGGTTGATAAGGAGGTCGTTTAGGAGTGCTGACCTAGCTTTCCGCTATGGTGGTGATGAGTTCGCTATTCTTCTGCCTCAATCATCGGCTGACGATGCCTTCATTGTGGCCGAGCGAGTTCGTGGCAGGATTGCCATTGAAATGGGGGGCCAGCAGGTCCCGATAACTGCCAGCCTTGGCTTGGCCTCCTGGCCCAGTGACGGGATAACGCCAGATGGGATTGTCAATGCCGCTGATAAGGCACTTTATTATGCTAAACGGACCGGGGGCAATCGAACCTATGTTGTGTCTAGGATGCTGCCTTCTTTAGCTGAGCCAGTTGCCTCTGAGGCTAATGCTGAAAAGGAGGCCTTGAATACCATTTATGCCTTAGCGGCGACTATTGAGGCTAGAGATAAGTATACTTATGGTCATTCTCGGAAGGTGGGTAATTATGCTGTAGCTCTGGCTGAGGCTCTGGACTTGCCTTCAGAAAGGGTGGCTATAATTAGCACTGCGGCTTTGCTTCATGATATCGGTAAAATTGGCATCCCTGATGAAGTGCTCAACAAGACTGGTAAACTTGACGATGAAGAGTGGGAACTAATCAAGTCTCACCCCAAGCTGTCAGCGAATATAGTTGGTCATGTGCCTAGTTTAACTTCTTGCCTGCCGGCTATTCTTCATCATCAAGAACGCTGGGATGGCACTGGCTATCCGTCAGGACTAGAGGGTGAAGCTATTCCTCTTGAAGCCCGCATTCTGGCTGTAGCTGATGCCTTTGATGCTATGACCTCCTCTCGTCCTTATCGTGGTCCTCTGTCCTATCGGGAGGCTGTGGAGGAGCTGAAGCGCAGTGCTGGCAGCCAGTTTGACCCGAAGCTGGTTGAAGCTTTCTTGCCCATTGCTTTGTCTACAGTGCCTGAGGAGCTGGGGGTAGGGCAGAATTCTGGCAGTCATAAGGCAGGTTCGTAGGATTGGCGTCTATCCCTACTTTTTAAGTAAGGCACATATGTTCCGAGACAAAAGCTTTATCGGGAAGCGGTAAGATTTTTCCGGGAACATACTGAGGACTTCGAAGCCAGCTTTGGTTAATAGTCTGTCGAGCTCAGGATAGGAAAAGAGGTAATAATAGCGGTAAAGGATTTTGTTCCTTGATTTCCAGGCTATATTTGCTTGTTTGCTTTTCAGCCAAAAGCCTGGCTGCCATCGGTTCCAGACGGTGACGAAAGCTTCACCGCCGGGCTTCAAAACCCGCCTTAATTCCTGGAGAGCCTTCTGTCTTTGTTTATCTCCCCGGATATGGTGGTAGGTGGCTACGGCTATTGCCCAGTCAAAGGTATTATCGGGGTAAGGCAGAGAAAGGGCGTCAGCTACTGTCAGGTTGACTTCGAAATTGAATTTAGCGGCATACTTTTGTGCCAGCTTGACCATTTGTGTGGAGAAGTCCACCCCCCATAGCTTAAAATTGTCTTTAAAGGGCAAAAAATCTGGTCCATGGGCACAGCCAACATTTAAAAGCTTGCCCCCGTGCCATGTTTCTGCCATGTCCTCAAGTTCTCTGGTGAAGCGAGACCAGTGTCTGAGTCGGTACCAGCTCTCGGCTATTTGGTCAAAGACATCTCTGTTTGTTGCCATAGTTAGAAATCTGATAAACTTTGATGTAAGGAAAGCACAGCGTGAGAAAAATTTCAAGAACTATATCTGGAGTGACTCCGGTTGCGGTCATGGCTCAGCCAATGGGCTGTCCTGGTGAATGCATTTATTGCCCCACTTATCCCGAGGCACCTAAAAGCTATACCCCGGAATCGCCAGCGGTGCTCAGAGCCAGAAGGTGCGACTATAAGCCCAGAAGGCAGGTTGAGGAGAGGCTAAGAATGCTTTCAGATATGGGACATCCGGCTGACAAGGTTGAACTCATCGTTATGGGGGGCACTTTTTTGGCTTATCCTGAGGAGTATCAACATCAGTTTATAAAGGATTGCTACGATGGCCTGAATGGCAGTCAGTCTTCTAGCTTGGAGGCAGCTAAACTAGTAAACGAGACTGCTGACCACAGATGTGTTGGCTTGTGCATTGAATCCAGACCTGATTGGTGTGGGGAAGAAGAAGTCAAAAGGATGCTGGAATTCGGCACTACCCGGGTAGAACTGGGGGTGCAGACCTTGGATGATGATATCTACCGGCTAGTTAGACGGGGGCATACTGTAGCTGAGGTAGTAAAAGCCAGCAAGTTGCTAAAGGACTACGGCTTTAAGGTCTACTATCACTGGATGCCCGGATTGCCCGCTTCCACCTCAGAGCATGACCTAGAGTTATCTCGGGAGCTTTTCAACGATGAAAATTTCAGACCTGATGGGCTCAAGCTTTATCCGACGCTGGTTATCGCCGGCACCGAGCTGGAGACATGGTATAGAAATAATCGCTATCAGCCTTATTCTATGGATGAGATGGTGAATTTGATGATAAGTATCAAGGCTCTGATTCCTGGCTATGTCCGGATTCCTCGGGTGATGCGGGACATTCCCAACAGATTCATCGTTGCTGGCTGTAAGGATTTGGCACTGAGGAGTGCGCTTAAGAAGAGTATGGAGGAGATGAATGTTCAGTGTAATTGCATCCGCTGCCGAGAGTATGGGCATCGCTTGAGGGATGGCTGGAAAATCAGCGAGCCATGTCTAAAGAGACAGGATTATGAGGCGTCTGGGGGGAAGGAAGTCTTTCTTTCTTTTGAAGACGAAGGAGGAACTCTGTTTGGTTTGCTCCGAATGAGGCTCGGGTCTTCAATGCAGGGCGATGAGGATTTAGCTATGGTCAGGGAGCTGCATGTCTTTGGCTCCGAAGTGCCTTTGGGAGAGCAGCAGGCTGGGGCGGCTCAGCATAGGGGTCTGGGTGGAGAGTTGCTTAAGGAGGCGGAGAAGATTGCCCGAGAGGAATTTCAGGCTCAGAAGGTAGCTATTCTGAGCGGCATTGGTGCCAGGGATTATTTCCGCTCTGAATGTGGCTATAGCTCAGAAGGTGCCTATATGGTTAAGGAGTTAGCTGGGTAGTTTTCCTCAGTTATATAGGTGGCAGGCGACAAAATGGCCTTGGGATATTTCCACTAGCTGAGGTTCCTCTTGGTGGCAGATTGGCAACACTCGGTGGCACCTGGGATGGAAGCGACAGCCTGATGGTGGGTTGAGCGGGGAGGGGACATCACCGAGCAGCAATATCCTTTCTTTTCCCTTTGGCTTTAAGCTGGGGACTGCTGACAGTAAGGCTTCAGTGTAAGGATGAAGAGGATTTTGGAAAAATTCCCTTCTATCGGCTAACTCCGCAATCTTTCCTAAATACATCACAGCCACCCTGTGTGCCATATGCTTTATGACTGACAAGTCATGAGCAATGAACAAGTAGGCGAGGCCAAACTCCTGTTGTATGTCCATCATCAGATTTAGAATTTGAGCTTGGATGGATACATCTAAGGCGCTTACTGGTTCGTCAGCAATGATAAGCTTAGGATTTATGGCTAAGGCACGAGCGATGCCAATACGTTGCTTTTGCCCGCCGCTGAATTCGTGAGGATAGTGGCTAGCTTGTCCAGCTTCCAAGCCAACTTGCTCCATCAACTCAGCTACCCTCTTCATCCGTTCCTTTTCATCGGTGATGCTATGGATGATTAGAGCCTCGCCTATGGAATCACCAACGGTCATTCTGGGGTCAAGGGAAGCATCGGGGTCTTGAAAAATTATTTGGATTTCTCTTCTTAATTCTCTGAGTCCCTTTTTGTCCAGCTTGGTGATATCCATCCCCTTATACAAGATTTCTCCACTGGTTGGCTCTTCCAATCTCAGTATCGTTCTGCCCAGGGTTGATTTACCGCACCCTGACTCCCCGACTAGGCCCAGAATATCACGCTCCTTTATATTGAAGGATATCCCGTCTACGGCTTTTATATCGCCGATATGTTGGGAAAGTAAACCAGTGGTTACTGGATAGTACTTTTTCAGGTTTCTTATCTGTAACAGCTCGTGATTCAGCATTTGTTTCATTGATATAAATGGCAGCTTACTTCGTGTCCCTCAGATATCCTGACTTCTGGTGGCTGTTGCTGGCTGCAGATTTCCATCGCCTTGTGGCATCTGGGGTGGAAGGGGCAGCCTTGGGGGAGTTCAATAGGGTTGGGCGTGGTTCCTGGAATGGATGCCAGTCTATCTGTGGTTTTGGAAATATCAGGCAGACAATCGATTAAGCCAGCAGTGTAAGGATGCTTTGGGTTGCCAATTATTTTGGAAACTGGAGCCATTTCGACAACTTTTCCCCCGTAGATTACTACGGCTCTGTCTCCAATCTCAGCGACTACTCCTAAATCATGGGTTATGAAGATAAGAGACATCTGTCTCTTCGCCTTTAGCTCATGAAAGATGTCCAAAATCTGGGCTTTTATGGTCACATCAACAGCGGTGGTCGGTTCATCAGCGATGAGAACTTGTGGGTCACAGGAGAGGCTCATAGCTATCATGGCTCTCTGCTTCATGCCGCCAGATAGCTGGTGGGGATAGTAGCTCATAGCTCTTTCCACCGAGGGTATGCCCATTTCCTTGAGCAAAGTCATAGCCTTGTCTCGAGCCTCCGTGTATTTCATTCCTAGGTGAAGCCTTATTTGCTCTACTATCTGGTCACCTATGGTAAATACCGGGTTTAAGGCAGATTGTGCATCCTGAAAGATTATGGCGATTTCTTTGCCTCTAATTCGTCTTAGCTGCGTTGGGGAACATTTGACTAAATCTAGGTTGTTATACCTTACTTCGCCATCGATTATCCTGCCCGGTGGGCTATCAATCAAGCCCAAGATGGACAGTGCTGTCACTGTCTTGCCGCAGCCGGATTCACCAACGAGGCAGAGGCATTCTCCTCGCTTAAGCTCAAAGTCGATGCCATCTACTGCCTTGACTACACCACGACGGGTGAAGAAGTAGGTCTTCAGATGGCTAACTCCCAAAATCGTATTGTTCATGACTTTAAATATTGCTCTTGGGATCGAAGGCGTCTCTAAGCCCATCGCCTAAGAAATTGAAAGCAAGCACAGTTAGGAAAAGCATAATTCCTGGCTCTACGGCTATCCACCAGGCGGTATCCAGACTTTGTTGCCCGGAATTAAGGATTATCCCCCAGCTAGTTGTTGTTGGGTCGCCTAAACCGATGAAGCTCAAAGCAGCTTCAGCTAAAATAACCCCGGGAATAGATAGAGTGGCTATGACTATAATCAGGCTGGCAACATTGGGTATGAGATGACCGAAGATGACTCTGCCATCGCTGGCCCCGAGGGCTTTGGCAGCAGTAACAAAGTCTCGTGTCCTTAGGGATAAAGCTTCGCTCCTAAGCAACCTGGCAGTACCCGTCCAGCCGGTTATGCCTATTACTAGGACTATCAAGGCCAAGCTGGGACCGAAGATGAAAACAATCAGGACTAGCAACAGGAAGAAGGGGAAGGTCATCATAACATCGGTAAACCTCATCAGGATATTATCTGCCCAGCCTCCTAAGTAGGCTGACAGAACACCGATAATTGTTCCTAGGGTTATGGCTATACCGGTGGCAATCAAACCAACCTGTAGGGATATCCTGGCTCCGGAGATTATCATTGCCAGCATATCTCGTCCTTTACTGTCTGTCCCCAAAGGGTGCTTCCAGGTTCCGGAGATTTCTGTAGTGGTAAATTCATCGGTGTATATGTTGTAAACTGATTCCTCAGTGGCAAAGCCCACCGGTGGCAAGTTATTCTCCTCAAAGTTGACCAGTGTCGGGTCTAGGGTGAAAAAGGGACCGATTAAGGCTAGCAGAATCAGGAAGGCTATAAAACTTAAGCCAAGGACTGCCAGCTTGTTTCTTTGAGTCCTCTGCCAATAATATTCAATTAGCCGTCGGTTGCTGTATAAAGGTCCGCCGATCTTTCTAGCTATATTTTGCAGTCTTTCAGTCATATCTTATCCTCGGGTCTAAATAAGTGTAGGCGACATCGGTAATCAGATTTATCATCAATATTAAGAATGTCCCAATAAGGGTGACAGCTACAACCACAGGATAATCGTCGGCGAAGATAGCGTTGAAAGATATTTGTCCTAGGCCAGGAATGCCGAAGACAATTTCAGTGAGATAGGCTCCACCGAAAACGATGCTACCCAAATCAAACATTATTATAGTAAAGAGGGGTAGAATGGCATTTCTGAAAGCGTGCTTGCCGATGACAGTCCTCTCTGGTAGCCCCTTGGCTCGGGCGGTAGTGACAAACCCTTTCCTCAAGTTATCGAGCATAGCTGAGCGGGTATATCTGACATAGCCAGCCAGCATTCCTGTGCCCAGGGTTATAACTGGGAGTACTAGTGCCTTGAGATTTTCCAAGGAAAACAAGGGTAGAGTGGTATCATAGTATGCCTTGAATAGCCCCAGTTTTACTGAGAAAAGGAGAATAAGCATGACGCCGAGCCAGAAGTTGGGTATGGATATGCCGATGAAGGAGAGAAATGTGGCCGTATAATCGATCTTGGTGTATTGCTTAACCGCCGAGTAAATGCCGATTAAAATGCCAAGAAAAGCGGCGAAGAGGCTGCTTAATAGTATGAGTTGAAAGGAGTAAATCCAGTGGGTTTTGATTAAGTCGATTACTGGCATCGAGGTGCTGAAAGACCATCCCCAATCCCATTGGAATAGATTGACCATATAATCTGCATACTGCTCGAATATTGGCTTATCAACGCCGTACCTTGCCTCAATAGCAGTTGTTATCTGGGAAACATCCTGCCCGCTGGCAGCCATATTGGCTAGGTATTTGTCAGCTGGCGAACTGGGACCCACCCTGACCAGGACGAAGGTGATGGTTACTATTCCCCAGGCGATAATTACTGCATAGATGAGCCTTTTAATGATGTAGTCTCTGAGCCAGCTTTTCCCCATAGTTATTCAAAGCAGGAAAGAAGGAGTATTGACTACTTATAGAGTTTATTCAAAATACCAGAGGTAGTAGTTATAGCCCATACTTATGCCAGGTTCTATTCCTTTAACATTCTTCTGAAAACCAACGTTAGACCGACGAAATACTAGGAAATCAACTGGCTGCTCCTCAGATAGGATGCGGGATATTTCAGCATAGATTTGCTGCCGCACCTCTTTATCCAATGCCTCCTTTGACCGGACTCGCTTAAACAATTTGTCTATCTCGGTGTTGAAGTAGCCAAAGAAGTTTAGGCCGCCTTCAGTAGTAAAGAAGATTCCACTCCCCGAGGGGGCCAATACGTCAGTGCCGAAACCCATTAGCACCAAGTCCCATGGCTCGTCGCTAACTGCCTCAGGACCATTATTGTATCTGGATTCCTGGTCTGTGCCGGGAACCTTATTCATTAAGTAATTCCTCACGAGGGTTTCCCATGGTACTAACTTAAGCTCTACCTCTATCCCGACATCAGATAACTCTTGCTTTATCAGGAAAGCTATATCCTCCGCCAGTCCACCACCAGTGGTGGTTACCAGAATCAGTTTTAGAAGTCTATCATCTTTGTCGATGATTTCCATGGTTCCATCAGCTCTTTTTTTGCCATAGCCTGCTTGGTAAAAAAGCTCAATAGCTTTCTGTTTATCATAAAGAACTTCAACCCCATATTTGGCGATACCTTCGTCGGTGTACCAAGGGGAAGTCATTGGAATAAAGCTAAAGGCGGGCTCAGCGAAGCCCAGATAAACTTTATCAGTTATCACCTGTTTGTCTATGGACATGGACAGGGCTTGCCTGATGGTTGTCTTTTTAAGCCCCTCCCATCCGTTGGCTCTATGGTTGTAGCCCACCAACGTGTAGCTTGCAGTCGGCACGGTATACACATTAATACTTTCCAGGCTCTTGAACTTGCTTACCTTGTCTGGTTCAATCCCACAGTAGGTTATGTCTCCGGCCTCCAGTGCTGCCTGTATAGTGGCCGAGGTCCCGAAGAGCTTGATGACATATCTCTCAAAGTAAGGGGCGCCGCTATCCTTGCCCAGATAATATTCAGGATTTCGCTCGACTACATATCTGTCATTTCTAATCCACTCAGCAAATTTATATGGACCCAAGTTGCCGGTATAAGTTAGGTTGTTAAGCTCAGGGGCCTGGGTGAAAGCTTCAACGTCACCCTCATATTTTGTAGTAATGTACTTGGGATAAGGTATCAAGTCATAAATGATATAGACGAATTCCGGGTCAACCGTCTGGCGTGTGATGGTAAAAGTTGTATCATCGACTACCTCAGGTGTGACAAAGACGGTATCCCCGTCTACATCTTCCTGCCAACTGTTTTTGTAGGGATAGTTAAGCCAATCGGAGAACATCAGGTTCTTTAGGGTATATACATAGTCTTCAGCGGTAACCTGAGACCCATCGCTCCATTTGAGGTCATCTCTGATGGTGATGGTATAGACTAGGCCATCTGGCGATACTTCTACGTCTTTGGCCAAGCAGAGTAGATGAATTTCGAGCTGGTTGTTGTAGTTGGCCAGCGTGTCCAAGGTATGCCCAACATAGCTGAAAGATGCAGCGTCGGCAGCCAGAATCCAGTTCAAGGTCTCAGCGTCACCGCCTGATTGTCCCTCTACAAAGATTCCCCCTACCTGCTCAACCTCGGCATGAGTACAACCACTGCTCAGCATTACCAGTATCAGTGATAGAGCTGTAAAGACTCTCGTTTTCCTCATTTGTCAGCCTTTCTAGATTTTGTATTTATCTTGCGATTACTGGAGCTAGCCAGCAAGCTGGGTCGGCAGCCAGCATATCACCAGTTTGCTCGTAGGCTCTGCCCCGGCATCCGGAGCAAGTGGTCTTGTAATCACACCGGCCACATTCGCCTTTTAGAAATTTCCTGGAGCGAAGTTGGTTTAATGTCGATGACTCATCCCATATTTGGCGGAGGCTTTGCTGCCTGACGTTACCCAGGTTGATCTGAAGTAGCATACACGGGTTGATCTCACCATTAGCCCGAATAACTATATAGCCCGAAGGCATGCCAGCGGCACACCCCCTGCCATAGTAGGGAATCCGAGCTAGCATTTGCGCTGGGAAGTGCTTGGGCTGGATTTGTCTCTGCTGAAGAGTCAAAGGGTACATTGGGCAGGCACATACTCGTATCAGGATGGGGCAGTCTATCTGGGCTTGGGCTAGCCATTCCATTACTTGTTTTCGTTGCTCGGGCTCCAATGACTGACCACGGCATTCTCGTTTGGCTCTACCTGCCTCCACTAGGTCAAAGAACTCAGCAGCGTTGGCCCCGCTGGTTACAGCAAGGTTTAACATAGTCGGTAGCTGGGGGGCGGTTTCTTTGCGGATAACCATGTTGAACTGAAAAGCCAAGCCGGCGGCTTTACAAGCGGCGGCACCAGCTAATGCTTCGGCGAAGGCGCTACTTTTGCCCCGAAAGGCATCGTGGGTCTTGGCATCAGCACCATCGATTGAGATGGCAATTGACTGGATGCCTGCCGCCTTCATTTCCCTCGCCATAGCAGTATCAATGAATGTGCCATTACTACCAATACCAGTTATTATGCCCTTTTTTGAAGCATAAGAAGCGATTTCAAGGCAATCCTCTCGGCACAATGGCTCACCACCGTCCAGGACGAGGAGTCCTATTCCCCAGTCTGACAGTTCATCAATAAGTCTTAAGGCTTCTTTTGTGGTTAGCTCATCCTCAGCCGGTTTATCTGTAGCTTCGCTATAGCAGTGCTTGCAGGTCAGGTTACACTGGGTGGTTATACTGTAGGAAACGAGGAAGGGAGGATGTATTGGCATAATGGCCTCCGTTGCGTTTTTAGCAAGTTACATGGATTATAGCTGACACCTTCTTACCTTGGTCAGTTAGCTCGTTCAATTTTGTCACTGATTCATAAGAAGGCGGAACTGCCAACTCCAGCTTCTTTTCTTTTGCCCGGCTCTCAGCTCCCGGAGATAGGCGGGCTTTACTGCTGGTTCCGGTGCCAGAGATTACTACCTCAGGGTCGTCCTTTAGCAGCTTTTCGATTTCCTTCTGCTTAATGTTGTGGCTGCCAAATATCCAGATACCGCCTTGTCTTTGTTCAACCGCGCCATCAGCGAAAATAAGGACATCGTGGTGATATTTCTTATTATCAACAATTATAGAGCCAAAGCTGAAATTATTTACTTTGACCATAAACGCCTCCCACTTTTTGATTTACTCTGGCTGTCCCCCGTCCTCCGTTTTGTTTGTTGCTTTATTGCCTTACCCGACTTGAAGCGGT
The DNA here is from genome assembly GCA_011170325.1 of Dehalococcoidia bacterium. GTDB lineage: Bacteria > Chloroflexota > Dehalococcoidia > GIF9 > UBA5629 > W265. The sequence goes on from DUEX01000025.1 coordinate 14,197, forward strand.
TTAAATTAAGGAAACCCTTGCTTTGCCTTGCCATAAAATGCTTGCTCCTAAATGAAGCTCTCCTTTAGCTGAAGGATAACCTTGTCGACACTGTCTAAAGTCTCTGAGCTAATGCGTCTGATAGCTTCGTTAACCTTCTGATATTTATAGGCGTCGTAAAGGTCATCCAGTTTATCATAGTAGCCAGCCCTTCTGCCTAGTCTGAAATTAAGCCTTTCTTGAGGTGATAATGCCAGATATCTGTTTATAGTAGCTAGGCATAATGATTTGGCTTCGGGAAATTTGCCTTCTATCTCAGGGAGGATATTTAGTATATGGTCGCTTTTAAGCTGGCTGGTTACCTCGAGTTTTTCGATGAGGTCGCCAATCTCCTCAGCGACCTCGTCTTCTGTTTGGAGCTCGAAATCACCAGTTTCCAGTTTTGACCATAAAGGCGTGTTCTGACGGACATGGAGGCTACGTAGCCTGATATAATCGGGGTCAATCTCGTTTAGGACTTTGGCTGTCCCTGCAATATGGTCTGATGACATTTTTCTGCCGCCAAGCCCGGGCATTACATACTCACTCAACGAAATTCCAGCTTCCTTAACTTTCCTGCCGCCTATGATGTGATTCTCAGCAGTAACTCCTTTTTGCATATAGCTGAGCACAAGGTCAGAGCCGCTTTCTAACCCGATGTGTAATCGGGAAAGCCCAGCATCTTTGAGTTCTTTTAATTCTTCTAGCGACTTTTTGGCAGCAGTTTTAGAGCGGGCGTATGAGGTTATCCTGGTTAGTTTGGGGAAGGTCTGTTTCAGAGAGGCAATTACCTTGACTAAGTCAGGTGTCCTCATGATAAGGGTGTTAGCGTCCTGAAGGAAGGTGGAGTCACCGCCTCCATAGAGCCACAGAGCCACATTGCGTAAACTGGCATTATATTGAGGTTGGTTATAAATTATGGCGGCCACTTCTTTAAGCCTACCACCGTAACCTGTCCTCCAGGTCAGCTCATTTATTTCGTCGCTAATGGCTTTAGCCTTTTCTATATCCTTAATTACATCATCAGCCGGTTTGAGTTCGAACCTTTGCCCTTTATAAACAGGGCAGAACTCGCACCGGTTCCAGGGACAGTTTCTGGTTGCCCTTATCAGCAACGAGTATGCCTCGTTAGGTGGCCTTATTGGGCCTAGCTCAAAGGAATAATCGGCTAATTTCTGCGTGTTTAGGTGGTAGTTTAAATCTGTCATATTTGCCTATGTTAATTTTAAACTTTAATGGGCGAAATTTCCAATGTTAGACTTCGAACTTATGAAAATGCTAATATTCAAAAAACGAGATTGAAATAACTTAACCATGGATGAGATTAAGCTCGTTTCCTTTGATGTCGAGGGCACGTTGGTGACACCTGACTTCAGCTATTCTATTTGGTTTGAAGCTATTCCCCAACGCTATGCGGAGAGGAACGGTATTGATTTTGAACAAGCCAGAAAGATTGTCGAGGAGGAGTACCAGAAGGTAGGTGACCAGAGGCTGGAATGGTATGATATTAAGTATTGGTTCGGTAAATTTGGCTTGGGTGTTCCTAACTTAGCGATGAAGAGATGCCAGGGTAGGGTATGTTACTACCCTGAGGTCAGAGATGTGCTGTCGTCTCTAAGTGGAAGATATAAGCTTATTGTTGCCTCAGGGTCACCGCGGGAATTTTTGCGTCATCTCCTCCGAGACATTGAGCCCTATTTCGCTGAAGTTTTTTCCTCGATCTCCGATTATAAGCAGTTGAAAACCTCAGATTTTTACTTGAAGGTATGCCAAGCGATGGAAATCCAGCCCGAGCAGGTTGTTCACGTTGGCGATAACTGGCAGTTTGATTTCGTTGCCCCCAAGGAAGTAGGTATTCATGCCTTCCACCTTGACAGGAGGGAAAAAACTAACCACCAAGACTCATTGATGAGCCTGGCGCAGCTAGAGACTCATTTGCTTGGTTAAGTAATTCTAGCTAGTTGTCTCCTTTAAGCAGGTAGCTATTTTATGCTATAGTAGCTATTGTGATCAACTGGGCACAGGTATTCTTCAATTCAGCTATTACCGGTAGCCTGTATCTTATTGGAGCAGTAGGTCTTACTTTAACCTATGGTCTATCTAGATTCCCAAACTTTGCCCACGCTGAATTTATCACCTTGGGTGCTTATATTGGCTATTTGGTGGCTGAGCAATTAGGATTAGGTTTGCCATCAGCTTTGGTTGTAGCCTTTTCGGTTACTGGAATAGTGGGGGTTTTATGTTACTGTGGTATTTTGCAGCCGCTAGCCAGGGGGGGAGCCAGCATCATTCATCTTATGGTAGCTTCTATAGCCCTGGGCTTTATCTTCAGGCATTCCATTGGTGCGCTTTGGACTTGGAAACCCTTGTATTTTACCGCTGCCTGGTCTGCCTTCGATATAGGTCCACTGAGAATCAGTGGTCTGTGGGTGGGGCTTATCTTTGCCGCTTTAGTTTTGTCACTTGCCATGCACTTCCTTCTGATGAATACCAAAATAGGCAAAGCCATCAGGGCAAGCGCCAGCAACCCAGAGCTTGCCTTAGCCTCGGGAATCAACGTTGACCGAGTGGTTTGGATAACTTGGTTTATTGGTGCAGGACTGGCTGCTGTTGCTGGTATCTTTCGCGGTGCAGATACTCAGATTTGGCCCATGACAGGCTGGGACATTATATTACCCATCTTCGCCGTTGCCATTTTGGGAGGCATCGGCAACTTCTATGGTTCGATAGTAGCGGCTTTCATCATTGGGTTAGCTGAAAACATTGGGGTGGTGGGTTTGATAGCCTTGGGGTTTTCTACGACATATCGTATAGGTATAGCTTTCTTGATTCTGATAATAACTTTAATCGTGAGACCACAGGGGTTAGCTATGTTGTTTAGGAGAGCTTAATTTGGACCCGTTACTTTATGTTTTCGACCTCATCGTCTTTATCGGCATCTTTAGTATAGTGTCTCTAAGCCTGAACTTGGAGTTTGGCTTTGCCGGACTTGCCAATTTTGGCAAGGTGGCTTTCTTTCTCATTGGTGCTTATACTTATGCCCTTCTGTCTCAAGTTGGCGTTCCTTTTTACCTTTGCCTTATAGCTGGTGCCTTAATCTCAGCTATTTTCGGTCTGGTTATTTCTTTGCCTGCTCTGAGGCTGAGAGAGGATTATTTGGCTATAGCAATCTTAGCCTTTGGTGAAATCTTAAGGTTGATTGTTAAATCCGAGGACTGGCTTGCTGGGGGTGATTGGGGAGTAACAGTTTCTCCGGCTGTTTCCCTGGTGGGCGCTTCTCACCGCGTTGATGCCTTGATAAATATAGCTTTGGTGTATCTCTGTTTGTTTATCTGTTTTCTGGTGGTTCAACTATTGACCAACTCTCCTTATGGTAGGGTGGTGCGAGCCATAAGGGAAGATGAAGTAGCCGCTGAGGCATTGGGTAAGGATAAGTCTAAATATAAGGCTCAAGCACTTATGTTAGGTTCAGCTATGACTGGAATAGCGGGGGGACTTTACGCTCAGTATCTCCAGTGCGTCCTCCCCGGTATGTTTATGCCTATGATTACCTTTACCGTGTGGATAATGGTTCTCTTGGGAGGACCAGCTAATAACTGGGGTGCATTACTAGGCGCTTGTCTAGTGGAGATTTTTGATAGGGGCACAAATATAGCCAAAGATTATTTAACTCTGCCTATTGACCCCAGTAACTTGCAATATATTTTATTTGGTGCTTTAATTATTGTTGTTTTGCTTTATCGACCTCAGGGCTTGTTAAAAGAAACCCAAGTTAGGACGAAGGCAATGGAGATGGTTCGTCGTGGAAGAAGCGCTGTTAGGAATAAGGGAAGTTAGCAAGCACTTTGGTGGCGTTTACGCTGTCAATGGAGTGAGCCTGGATATCAAAAGTGGTAGCATCTGGGGCTTGGTAGGTCCCAATGGCAGTGGAAAGACCACTTTGTTTAATACCGTCTTCGGTATTCATCGACCTGATGAGGGAGCTATTTATTTCAATGGCAATTGTATTAGCAACTTGGCTCCTCACCAAATTTATGCTTTAGGGCTGGTAAATGCTTTCCAAATACCTCGACTCTTTTCCAAGTTGACCGTATTAGATAATATGCTGGTGGCAGCACGAGGGCATCAGGGTGAC
>DUEX01000026.1 GCA_011170325.1 Dehalococcoidia bacterium
AAAGTTCATCCAGGCTTTGCTATCTTCGCCGGAAGCCTCATCATTTCGCTGTTGGTCTTGCCACTGCACTCCATACCAAGCCTTATGATGCAGACTCTGTTGAACCATCAGACTCTTAAACTGCTAGTAATAATTGCAAGTGCCCTGACTCTAAGTCATCTGATGGAGGTGAAAGGCTTGCTTATGAAGCTGGCGGCCACGATGGAGAGAATAGGCCCCAGACTTGCTATGTACCTGACTCCTGCCATAATAGGACTTGTTCCCATGCCAGCTGGAGCCTTAGTTTCGGCTACCGCTTTACAAGATTTAGTTAAAAGAATGAAGTTGACCCCGGAACAGGCGACATTCATAAACTACTGGTTTAGACATATATGGGAATATTCTTTGCCTGTATATCCAGCCATCATAACAGCAAGCGTAGTAATGTCTGTTGAACTTTCTTCCGTGGTGATAACGCTTTTACCTATGACAGCTTTGTCAATTGCACTTGGAGCCGTCTCTAGTTACAGGATGCTGAAGTTAAAGAAGGCAACGAAGACAAAAGACCAGACTTCGGCAAGTATGGCATACAACTTTCTAAAAGCTTCTTGGCCAGTTCTTTTACTCATCTCGCTAGTTTTGCTGGGGCTGGATGCGGTTATAGCCTTTCCCCTCACACTAGCCCTTCTCATTTTGCAGCAAAGAGCCAAATGGCCAGAATTGAAAAAGGCGTTCAAATATGGGCTCGACCCAAAAATCTTGCTCTTACTCTATGCCGTAATGCTATACAAGACGACAATAGAAAGCTCCGGTACTGCCTATGCGCTTCTTTCAGACATGGAAAGTATGAGACTGCCGGCCTTGGCCATCCTTGCGGCGTTGCCGTTTCTAATGGGTTTTGCTACAGGGATCGCCATAGCATTTGTTGGCATTACCTTTCCGCTATTAATCCCTTTTATGACCCCGGGCTTGGAACTCAATAGCTATGCTCTATTACTAGCCTATACAAGTGGAGAGGTGGGGCTTCTTCTTTCGCCTCTCCATCTTTGCCTTATACTCTCAGCAGACTACTTTAAGGCCAATTTAGTAAAGGTGTATAGATACACCCTGCCCCCCCTCTTGGCAATAGAGGCCATCGCAATATTAGTCTACTACATAGCAGACTAAGAATTAATGGCGCACAGTGTTTTGACAGAGATACTAAAAGCAAGTTATAATTTCTAACTTCAAAAAACAAGGCCGAGAAAGGGGTCTTGGACTGATCGACAAAAACAGAAAGGAAGGAACTAAAAACTATGGCAGACAAGCTTACCAAGGAAAAGGTAGCAGAGCTCGCCAAGGAGATCAAAGAGAGGGCGCACCTCACATACACACCTGTTGGCATATCGCTTATAAAGAGCGAAGCCGAAATTCCGGAAGGGGCGAGGAGACCGAGTGAACGTGGCCAAAGGTGGATGGAGTGTTTAGCAGAGAACATCGTTAGGACCATGGGATGGACGATAGCGATGACCATGTCTGACCACTTTTGTATGATGGCAGCCACCGGACTAGGGCATATCGAACTACCGGAGTACCTTGCAGAAGGAAAGACGGGTGCTCATCATACCAAGAATCCAGACATCGGCAAAGAGCTCCAAGGGACTTTAGAGGCATGTTTCCAGAAACCAAGAAGTACAGTAGGCGTTATGTTAACTCCAGCCACAGAGCCCCTGTTTATGCCGCAAGGTTTGGTGATATATGGTAACCCATCACAGATTGGGAAAATTGCTAAAGGCATTGCATGGTACAGAGGAGCACCTGTACCTGCCACAGCTGGTGGCCTTGCAGCTTGCGTAATTGCGGCATGGGCAATTACCATAGATAAAAAACCGAGAGTAATATTGCCCTGTAGCGGGGCGAAAGTCTTCGGACATGTAGAGGAAAACGATGTATTCCTGGCAACTCCTGTTGAAGAATTGCCTGATATCGTTGAGGGAATGAAGGCAACTGATTTCATTCTGCCTTATCCGACAGCCAAATTCATGTTCTTTGAGCCAAGGATGCCGAAAAGTTATCCTTTAGACTACAAAACCTACGAAGCCTGGAAAGCAGGTAAGAAATAAGGCTGAGTCCTCTATTCTTCAGAGTCACTCCTGAGCCCTAGTCATGTTTATGGCACATCTGTATCTGACCGGCTTGGCAAAAAAGCTCTAGCTGATAGCTGCACAAACAGCCAAGCTGTTACTTTGCCCATGCGACACAGGTTGAAATACACCATCTTCTCTTGACAACATAATAGTTTCTTGCTAGTGTTCAACTACGAGGTTAAGTTACAGTGCTGCTACGCCATGGAAGCAAAACATACCAGCTTTCGAGGAGGTGATGGGATGCTAGGGGGAAAGCTCATATTTTGTACAATTCTAGGTGTATTGCTTACCTTCAGTTTGCTGATGGGAGCGTGTATTCCACCGGGCCAGCCCTCCAATGAGCAAATAATTTCCTGTCGTGATCAGGTGATAATGGATATAAACCGGGGGCAAGTTCATTTCAATAACAATCAATTTGTAGAAGCTAGAGAATGCTATGTGGATGCTCAAATGCACATCTCAGACCTTAAAGTCATATTGGATAAAGCAAGTTTGCCTGAAGACCAGAAAAGAGATGTTAGGCTAGCAACATCATGGTGGAGCGAAGCTCTTATCGGATTGAACAAGCTCGTGGATGCCACGGAAGCAATAAAAACGCGTGAGGATTGGTTGACATGGGGGCCTTATCATGAGATTATCGATAGTTTAATAGAAGGTAGGGATAAACTAGCAAAAGCGCAGAGCATTGCATCCGACATTATCGATGCCGATTATAAGGAGGGCATCGACGAGATAAGCGAGGGCATAGCCATCATTGATGAAAGTCTAGAAAAGCTTCAAACCGAGCAGATGCTAGGGGCTGTCAAAGTCTACACTTACATATTCAAGATCAATACAGAATCGGTGAGGGATTTAACTATCAGAATAGTAGAGGACGCCGCAAGTGACAAGGAGGAAATTACACATATTTTTAACTATGTACGTGACAATATTAAGTATATAAAAGACCCCAGGTACACTCAGCTGGATTTCGATTACATACAATCTCCTTCTCAAACCTTAGACCGTGGTGCTGGCGATTGTGATGACCATTCGGTGTTATTGGCCTCGCTACTGGAATCAGTCGGGTATAGTACAAGACTATGCTTTGTTGATACAGATGGGAAGGAGCCTTTGGAAGCTGACCATATGAATGTCATAGTAACTATTGATAATGCTGAATATATCCTTGAAGCAACATGCAAAACGTGCAAAATGGGAGAATATCCCGGGAAAATGTATTATGAAAGCTATGATTATGCGGAATTGAAAGCAATGATGGAAAAAGCTATAGCCGAGGCTAGAAAGTGAAGACGGAAAGTTTCGCCACTTTCTGAACATCCTCGTCTTCGTTGTTCAGAGCCTTTGTGAGGGGTTTTACTGTGTTGACATCCCCCCATCTCTCTAAATATCAACAGCTCTCATTACCTCCTTGGTTGATGTTAAAGATGTTAAACATCTTAGCCGCAAATATCAATCACTGCACCGTGCCCACAAGGACTCCAACTCGAAAGCTGTCTCACTATGGCTAATCGCACAACACTGGTATCTATAAAGTCAGCAGACGCTCCCATGTCCTACAAGTATAATTTGTCTTCTCGGAGTAGTTATCATGAGATGGAACCCTGATCGATTATTTATGTTATCTTGCAGGTTTACTTTGCTTTATACATTGCCCTGAGTCATCTTGGTATACTAACTGAAGAAAAGCTGAATATAGAAAGATAAGGAGGGTAAAAGAGCAAATGGAGTATTTTCCCTGGTGGAATGACGCACAGAGGAAGCTTGCCGATGAGGCAAAGAAGGTTACAGATGAGGTATTGATACCGATAGGTGAAAGGTGTGCCTGGAAAAAGGAATTTCCCTGGGAAGGGCTTAAAGAGATGGCCAAGAGGGGTTGGTTCGGAGCTCAAATACCGGCAAAATATGGTGGCCGAGCAGAAGAGTGGGGGGTCACCGGTGCCTGTATCGTGCTTGAGGAAGCAGCACGGGCTGGTGACATGGCTCTGCCTTTGGTTAACACCATGGTCGGTGGTATTCATCAGATTATTCACGATGGGACTGATGAGCAGAAGGAGCGATGGTTGCCAAGGATTGCCAGGGGTGAACTGCTAGGTGCTGTGGCTATGACTGAGCCCTACGCTGGGTCAGACATAGCTGGAACAGAGACCGCCGCTATCCGTGAGGAAGATTACTACATTGTCGATGGCAAGAAGAGGTACCAAACCAATGGCGCGACATCAGATATATACATGACCTATGTGAAAACCAGCGACGCACCTGAGGATGCGGCCAAGTATCGCCACCTTACTGCGCTGATAATAGAGAAGGGAACACCTGGACTCACCGTAGAGAAAGTCAATGACCTGGTGGGCTTTGATGGGATAGACAATTGCTACCTTAATTTTGATAATGCCAAGGTCCCGATAGCCAACAGATTAGGTGAAGAGGGCGCCGGCTGGCTTGTGATGATGAGCGGTCTGAATGCAGAGAGAACCTGCAGCGCATCTGTGCCGCTGGGCTGGATGCGAGAAGCTATAAGATATGCGGTGCAGCATCTGCAACGGAGAGTTCAGTTCCACCAGCGAACGGGGGATATCGCCACAAACCAGTTTAAGGTTGCGGATATGATCTGGAGACTACAACTGGCAAGACTGCTCACATACTATGCTGCCTATTGCGCCGATCTTGGCAAAGAGACACCACTGGAATCAGCAATAGCCAAGCTGTTTAATACAGACAGCGGGCTGGAAACCGCCATTGAAGCTATCCAGTGCATGGGAGGCAACGGAGTTACACGGTTCTACCCCGTGGAGAGGATTATGAGAGATGCAAAAATGGCGCAAATATATGCCGGCACTAACGAGGTGATGAAGCTTCTCATATACAGGCAGGGTTTGAGAAATCTGATGCCCGATTTGAAGGTGCCACCTAGGGTCATAGACGGTGAGCTCAAGATACCCATGCCCCTGGGGAAGCCGCAGCCACGAAAGGCTGTTTCTGGTGAAGATGATGCCCTGGTAGTGCTGGCCGAGAACTACCAGGTTAATCCGGGTCTACATATGAGTATGGAAGATATCAAAGAGTTATTGGATGTAAGCGATGAAGACCTGAATAAACATCTGCTCAACCTGGAAGAGAAAGGCTTGGTCAGCTTATATCGAGACAGACGTGGTGCCATCGCGCTAGCCAGAGCGACCTACAAAGGATTGGCCCAGGCAAAGCCTTTGGAATATTACAGGTATATCCCAGCATGGGTTGATAAGAAGGATGTATTTTGACCCTGCAAATCTCGTCAGCGTAAGTGTCACCGCTCAGCAATAGGCTCTCTAATTAGCTGAATTATTATATCAAAGGGCCTTAGTCTGTTGAACGGCCCGTCAAGTTGTCCAACATAGCCCACTTATTGCAGTAGAAAACTAACCCAACATGCTTGGACCCGTTTAAGACTAGCCTAAACGGGATATACCAGTTCTAGGGTCTCAGGGCGTTAATAATGTCCGGTGTAAGACCGTGAAACTGAGAAAGCCATTCTAATCTCTCTTGCTTCAAGTCTCGGGACATCTCCGCTACTTTGTCTTCAGAGTAATAGCTGCTCAGGTCGAACCGGGCTAGGTCTACCCCGGGGATTTCAACCGGCACCTCATAGCCCCAGAAGTCATCCTTCTTCCACACAACCTTATCCCGAGCTACCATCTCGATTATCTTTACTGAGTCGCGCACAGTTATCTTTTGTCCTCTGGCTACTCCACCCACTCTCCCCGTATTCAGCAAAAAACACTGGATATCAGGATTATTCCTCAGGATGCTGAGAAAAATGTTACCCTCCTTCTCTTCAGAGCCCACTATAAAAGGGTTGGTACCAACAACCCGCCGCGGTTTACCGGCTTCAGCCGGGTCACCAGCCGAGGTCTCTACCGACTCGCCTAGCATAAAGGCTGCCGCTCCCCACTCACGGGTAAGGCGCACTATCGGCGGCAGAATATCGTGATGTCTGGTAATAAATATCACAAAGTTGACTTTTTCCAAGTCGATCTCATTGTCAGTAAAAGCTATGTCACGTCTCTTGACCATGGCCCGGCCATTAGAGGTCAGGGTAGTATCAAAGAAGTCAACTTTGCCTGCCTCTGGGTCCACCCGGACATTTTCCAATATAGCCCGTGGACTTATCGCCGCCGCATACAAGAGTGGCTGCGCGGCGGGCTCCAGCCCTTCAGTCTTCATGTAGAAGGACTCCTCAGTGCCTATAGCACTGCCATCAGACCTCAGTATTACCACATCATCTTGGCGAATTATTACCCTCTCCGGGGGGCGTAACCAGTGTGAATGACAGGCTAACGCCGTCTTGCCGGTGCCACTAAGACCAAAGAGGATAAAGCCTTTGTCAACCAACTTGTCATCCCGGAAAACGCGCAGAATCTTACCAGCTGCATGAAGTCCAAGATTGCCTTCCTTCTTAGCCCAGTACATCACCTGGCGAAGCATTGCCTTCTTATTCTCACCCTTGTAATCACTACCCACAATTAGCGTTATACCAGAATCAGGAAAAACCAAAACTTTCTTCTCCGGCCATTCTGGAACCATAATCGCTATAAAGTCAGGCTCACCTTCTTCCGGAGGAAACAGAGTGTTGCCCCACATTAGGGGTAAGCGTGGATAGTCAGCAGTAACATAGGTTCGACACTTTCTCTTGAAGCCCGATGTCTGGCACATCACCCTATCGAGCATAATCACTTCCTTACCCCTTAGATAGTGCAAAACGTCGCTTACAAGCTTCATATCCTCCTGGTCAGGCTCACCCATCACCACCTCAGTAAGCTTGGCAATCCTGTTTCGCACCCTTGTAGTTACCGCCAGGTTGCCAAACTCGGTTATAACTCCCCCCTGTTCCAGGGCCCATTCCCTAAGCCTATCCTCAGAGGGATTATCGATTATCCTTTTCGGCTGAAAATCTGTGGCAAAAATATGGCGCACACTACTCTCCTAACACAATAAACACACCAAAAATTGTATCAACTTGTTATCCTCCTGACAATCTGCCGCTTGGCCACACAAAACTCGCCAGACTATATCTTCATAAGCTCCCTCAGCCCATCCACAGCCAGCGGCAATACCTCACCGGTTCTTTCCTCGAATCGCAGATGAGCAGCTCTATCCAACGGCGTTTCACCCTGGTTAATGATCACCAGACGGGCTCCAGACTGAACAGCTACCTTAGGCATATCAGCTGCCGGCATAACAACAAGGCTGGAGCCAGCAACTACAAAGAGATCGCAGTTTCTTGAATGCCAGTAAGAATCGGTCAATCCCTTTCGAGGCAGGGATTGACCGAAGTTGACCACGCTGGAAACCAATCTACCACCGCAAGTGCACCTGTCCACATTAGCAGACCTATCTACCTGGACCTCACAGCGAGTGCAACGCAACTTGGTAACATTGCCGTGCAGTTCTGCCAATAAGTCCGGCCGGATTCCTGACCGCAAATGGAGATTGTCCACATTTTGTGATATGAGGAAGCTTAACTTGCCAAGTTTTTGTAGCTCAACAATAGCTAGATGAGCAGCACTAGGCTCTGCTGATGAGAAGTCTCGCGGCTTCGTGGGCAGCCCTTTTGCCTGGCGGGTCCAAATGCCATCTGGCCCCCTGAAGTCAGGCAGACCCGACTCAGTGCTGATACCAGCACCCGTAAAGACAACCAGGTGTTCTGCCTCAAACATCCATTGGGCTAAAGTATCAATGCGCCGATAAAACTCTGATGACACGGTACTTCTTATTTCACCAATCCCATAAACTCTCAGCATTATAGAGCATCTGGTAGTCTCGATACTCTTCTGGAATCAAATCCTTGCCCATGGATGTATATTGTTCCTTATCACCTCCACTCCTCTCGAAGATAGAATCAATGATTGGATAAAGCTCATTAGCATGTTGACGTTTTTCCTCCTCATCACCCAAGTACCTTGATAGTTCTTCCTTTTCATAGCCATATTCCTCTGGCATATAGCGAGCCACAGGCAAGGGCGGGCACAGGTGCTCAATTATTGATTTTCCTCCTGACTCACAAAGCAGTAGGCAAAAGGAGAGCTATTTATCGTTGGCAGCAAGAATCCTTTCTTTCCCCTTCTTGGATATTCAAAAGAAATATACCTAAACCTCCACCGCTGTGCTGGCTCCAATTGCTCTAAAACGGTCCAGTCGGGGAATACTACAGCAAAGTATATGCCACCTTTCCTTTCGAATTTCACGATACCACCATAAACTCTCGAAGAGAGCCTGGAAGGGCTGATACTAATTATGTATAATCCCCCTGCCAATAAATCACCTTCAACAGCACTAATAGTCTTTGAGTTACCATTCACACGAGCTTTCTCACCCATAATTGCAGTGTAAGCTGTCCCATGTTTCTCTGCAGACGCTTCTGTAAAAACAAAAACATGCTTGCCCTCCACACTTTCCGGGATAGTTTCTATAGAATCCTCAACAGTTATTACCATAAGTCTACTGATAATAAAGCCCCATAAAAGCCGCTGCTATAATTTTAGTGCCTTCCTGCCTTGCCTATCAACCTGCTGAGATAGACCATGTCATCAAATATAGCCTGACATCCACCAAGAAATCAGGATTAGTCTAAGAGACGCCAGCCGGGGCTGTGAAAAAGTATTACAGGGATAAGCTGTTTCTTTTCAAAAAAGTTAGGAATGCTCCCAACACGGGCTACCAAGAGATTCAGACGATGGGGCAAATTTGCTTTGTCCTGTTGATTCTTAAACTTATGCCAAAGAAAAGCCCTGGTGCTATAATGACAATAACAAGGTCTGACTATAATTCAGCAAGGAGGTTAGAGGTGGCGAGTAACGTTTGGAACTACATCAAGGGCAACTGGAAGTTAATTGCCTGGGGGCTAACTCCCATAGCCATTATGGCTATCGTATTTGCTCTGCCTCTTAAAACAGTGCCAGTTCAGACAACAGAAACATACTGGGACACTGAGATGAGAAGCGAGCCTTACACAGTGAGCGAAACTTATACCGATACCGAACCATATATGGCAACCGAAACCCACACAGAGACTGTTTATGATTCGTATGTTTACCCTAGTAGCTGGTCATACACATTCAAAGTTGACAAGGCAGATTCCACTGTTTCTATCAAATGCCACGGCTATTCTTACTGCTGTCAGCCATATTTTGTCATCTACTCAGCCAATGTAAGCCCGTACTACCGCTTCTGGCCATACGATTATTGGGGTGGCCAGGCTCGGGTAACCATTGAGGTAAGTCATCCCGAGGAAGTTACCAAGTATAGAACCGTCACTAAATATAGAGATGTGACTAAATACCGTGAAGTCCAAACTCAAGTACTGAAGGAAAGAACGGTAACCGAATACATGAAAATGCCAATCTGGGGATATTTGTTCAGGTGAACAATAACCACATTGACGACCTGACCTAGATTACACTAAGATGAGCACAAGATGAAAAAAGAATTAATGGAAATCTTAGTTTGCCCGGTATGTAAAGGCCCGCTGCAACTGGACATAGCTAAAGAAAAGGAAGGTGAGATAATCGCAGGCTCACTCTTCTGCCAAAAATGCGACCACACGTACCCCATCCAAGACGCCATCCCCAATCTATTGCCACCAAATCTTGAAGGCTAAGCAATCCTATTCAGGGCTGTAAGTTACACAACTTTGCGGAGATTCCCAAACCTCAACACTTGATAGCGACACTCCCCCAGAAAAGCATGGCTTAAGCTGGTCATAAATGGTCACGGCAATATTCTCTGAAGATGGATTGATTTCATCGAAAGGTGGCACATCGTTAAGGCAAGTGTGATCAAACTGGGCAAGGACCTCGCTAAGATAACGCTTCAGCTCCACAAAATCATAAGCTAAACCAATGTCATCAAGCTTGGTAGCCTTCAAGCTAACCACCACTTTGAAGCGATGGCCATGCAAACTCTCGCACTTTCCATGATAATCTCGAAGATAGTGAGCGGCATCAAAATGTTGCTCAACAGATATCCTATACATTCTGCCTCCTATTCATTACTTCCCCCAGTTCAACCCACTTGTGAACGCCAGCTATGGTTCCCAAATCATTTAGCAACTCCCTAACCGTTTTCCCACTTTCAGGGTGAACTAGCTCAGGAGCAATTTCAGCCAGCGGAACAATCACGAAGCCCCGCTCAGCTAAGCGAGGATGGGGCACAGTCAAATCGTGACTCTTAATCACCGTATCATCGTAGAAAAGAATGTCTATATCAATAGGTCTAGGGGCATTGGTAAAACTAGGTATCCTTCCCAGTTTAGCCTCAATTTCCTTAGCCAAACCAAGAAGCTGCTCAGGGCTCAATTCAGTAAAGATACAACACACAGCATTGAGAAAAAGAGGTTGCTGCTGATAGCCTACAGGCTCAGTCTCATAAATAGAGGAGAGCCGCTCCATTACTACCCGCTGTGACATCAATTCCAAGGCTTGAGCTAAATTCTGCTTTCGGTCGCCCAGATTAGAGCCGAGACCAAGGTAAGCGGTTGGCACTGCTAACTCCGACTCCGAATAATAGCATCGCTCATTCGGCAAACACGCACCATCTCTTGGACATCATGCACCCGAACCATATCAGCGCCTTTGGCAATACCAATAGCAATGCTAGCTGCTGTCCCCTCCAAACGTTGCTCTGGAGGCAAATCCAATACCAACCCAATCATCGATTTACGTGAAGTGCCAAGGAGGATAGGTCTGCCTAACACTTTAAGCTCGTCCAATCGGCGCACGATTTCAAGATTCTGTTCCAAAGTCTTGCCAAAACCAATGCCAGGGTCAACAATGATGTTCTCCCAGGCTACACCTGAACCCAATGCCAAATCTATGGACCTCTTAAGGTCGGAAAGAACTGCTGGCATGATGTTACGGCGAGGCTTGTCTCGTTGATTGCCCATCAGGATCATGGGCACACCTCCTTCTGCTGCCAGCTCAGCCAATCTTGGCTCCAGCTTCAATCCCCAAATATCATTTATCATCTGAGCTCCGGCATTCAAAGCCTGGCGAGCTACCTCAAACTTATAGGTGTCAACGCTCAAGGGCAACGTTATCTCACCTGCCAACCGCTCCAGTACTGGTATCACCCGATGCAACTCCTCATCAACTGATATTGGAGCTGAGCCTGGACGCGTAGACTCACCACCAACATCAATTATGTCAACGCCTTCAGCAACAAAGCGCTGCGCCCTAGCCAAAGCTACATCAACGCTATCCAAACCATCACCAGAGAAAGAATCTGGCGAGACATTGATAACCCCCATGACATAGGTCCGCTCTCCCCAATGGAAAGCTGTTTTCCCACAATGGGTGACACCAAGGGAAGAACCACCTCTAGCTTGGCGCCACTTTAGTAAGGAAGCCTTGCTCACCCTATTAGTCATCTGGATATTTATTCTACCACGCTAATTAAGTTGCAGGGTAGCTTCCTAGTCAATGCCTAGTAAATTATGTTAGAATATCGCCAAAAAGGAGCCGGGGTAAGCTAAGTGCCATACAAACTGGCTTAACGGAAAGGTAAAAAAATGGGGATTGAAGAAAAAATAACCGATTTAAGCAAACTAAGAGAGCAAGCCGCAGCCGGCGGCGGAGACAAGCGTATTGAAGCTCAGCACAAGCGGGGAAAGCTTACCGCCAGGGAGCGAATTGAGCTTCTTTTCGACCCGGGTAGTTTTGAAGAGTTAGACCCCTTTGTTCTCCACCGCTGCACTGATTTCGGACTGGCAGAGCAGAAATTTCTTGGCGATTCTGTAGTAACTGGGTATGGCAAAATCAATGGTCGACATACTTTCGCTTACTCCCAGGATTTCACAGTCTTCGGTGGTTCGCTGTCAAAAGTAGCTTCAGAGAAAATCTGCAAAGTCATGGACCTAGCAGCTAAGAATGGTGCACCCATCATCGGCTTGCTAGACTCAGGAGGCGCCCGTATTCAGGAAGGTGTAGACAGTTTAATAGGCTACGGTGACATTTTTATGCGCAATAGCATCTATTCTGGCGTCATGCCTCAGATTTCGGTGGTTTTGGGACCAACTGCTGGAGGAGCTGTTTACTCACCAGCTATAACTGACTACATATTTATGGTGAAAGGCACAGGACAAATGTATATTACTGGACCAGTAGTAGTTAAAGCAGTGACCGGCGAAGAAGTCAGCCTAGAGGATTTGGGTGGTGCTATGACCAATGCTGTCAAAAGCGGCAACTGCCATTTTGTCGCCGATAATGACCAAGAGTGTCTTGAGATGGTGCGTCGGCTCCTAAGCTTTTTCCCTCAAAACAATATGGAGGAGCCACCCTTCATAGATACTGGCGATGACCCCAACCGCATGGATGAGGAACTCCTTTACATTGTCCCCGATAACCCAGCTAAAGTCTATAACATGAAACAGGTCATCACCAAAGTTGTAGACAATGGCGATTTTATGGAGGTGCACGAAAGATTTGCTACCAATATCATTGTTGGTTTCGCCCGGTTGGGAGGACAAAGTGTCGGCATTATAGCCCAGCAACCCCTTCAACTCGCCGGAGTCCTTGATGTTGATGCCTCAGACAAAGCAGCCAGATTCATCCGCTTTTGTGATTGCTTCAACATTCCCCTAGTTACTTTCGTCGATGTCCCAGGATACATGCCGGGCACTGACCAAGAGTATAGGGGTATTATCAGGCATGGGGCCAAGCTTCTCTACGCTTATTCTGAAGCTACTGTCCCTAAGATTACTACAATCACCCGAAAGGCCTATGGTGGTGCCTACCTGGCAATGTGTGCTAAAGCCCAGCGTGCTGACATCAACTACGCCTGGCCAACAGCTGAGCTCGCAGTAATGGGGCCAGAAGGGGCAGTAAACATTGTCTTCAAGGACGCCATCGATAAATCAGAAAACCCGGAGGAGACGCGGCAAAAACTGATAACTGACTATAGAGATAAATTCGCCAACCCCTATATAGCCGCTAGCAAGGGTTACATTGACGACGTTATTGACCCAAGAAGCACACGACCCAAACTGATTAAAGCATTGGAGATTCTCCGAAACAAGGCTGACACCAACCCACCTAAGAAACACGGCAACATCCCCCTTTGAGATAAGGAAATGAAGGAAAGTGTAATAGCAGCCATAATGGCAGCAGTTGGTGCCTACATTCAGCAAGAAGACGTGACCAAAGCATTTGCCGCTATAGCTACGCCTCATCCTGAAGTGAGTCCGTGGCGACTTTTCGGACAGCAAGAATTATTCAGAGCCAGAACCAACTGGCGAACAAGAAGAGCCACCAGATGAGAGGCAACCAGTTCCACCGAACATAAATAAGGAGAATTGAACATGAGCTTGACTGGAGAGAACAGAAATCCGGTAAAGATCACTGACCTTACTTTCCGTGATGGGCATCAATCCTTATTCGCCACCCGTGTACGAACTGCTGATTTAGAAGCCATTGCTCCAGAGATGGATAAGGCAGGATTCTGGTCTATGGAAGTCTGGGGTGGCGCTACCTTTGATGTCATGACCCGATTTCTAAACGAAGACCCCTGGGAAAGAGTTCGGGTCTTGAAAAAGCTGATGCCCAATACAGGATTACAAATGCTACTTCGTGGTCAGAACCTAGTCGGTTACCGCAACTACGCTGATGATGTGGTCACTGCCTTTGTTCATCATGCTGCTGACTGCGGTATCGATGTTTTCCGTGTCTTCGATGCCGTTAATGACGAGCGCAACTTCCAGACCGCCTTCAAGGCCATTAAAGATAAAGGTAAACATATTCAGGGTTCCTTGTGCTACTCACTAACAGAACCTAAATTGGGCGGTTCTGTATACAATATTGATTATTATGTCAAGAAAGCCCTCGCTATTCAAGGCATGGGGGCTGATAGCCTATGCATTAAGGATATGGCTGGACTCATTGCTCCGGACGATGCCTACGAGTTAATCAAAGCTTTGAAGCAGGCCATCAAAATACCGGTCAACTTGCACAGTCACTTCACCAGCGGCATGGCTTTTATGAGCTACTTAAAAGCTATTGAGGCTGGAGTTGATTTTATTGATACTTGCATTGCCCCCTTCGCTTTGCGCACTGCCCACCCAGCAATAGAGCCAATGGTAGTCGCCCTCCGTGGCACTCCCAGAGACACCGGGCTCAATTTAGAGCACCTTCTTAAGCTAGATGAATACTTTGAATCTATAGCTCCAAAGTATCGGGACTTTCTGGACGCTACCAAGATGTCAGTGATTGACACTGGTGTTCTATGGCACCAAATCCCCGGGGGAATGTTCACTAACATGGTAGCTCAGCTAAGAGAAGCTGATGCCCTTGACCGCTTGCCTGAGGTCTATGCTGAACTTCCTCAGACTCGAAAAGAGCTAGGGTACCCGCCTCTGGTTACTCCCACCAGCCAGATTGTCGGCATCCAAGCAGTTCAGAATGTCCTCTTCGGCAGATACAATATGATTTCTGACCAAGTCAAAGATTATGTCTATGGTTTATATGGAAAACCACCAGCCCCCATTGACCCCGAGGTGCGGAAAAAAGTCCTCAAAGGCTATGAGCGTGGAAATAAACCTATTACCCGCCGACCGGCTGATGTTCTCGAGCCAGAATTAGAAAAAGCTAAAGAAGCCACCAAAGATATTGCCAAAGATACCGGTGATGTGCTTATCTATGCCCTTTACCCCACCACCGGGATGCAATTCCTCAAATGGAAATACGGCTTAGAGACACCACCCCCCGAAACCAAGCCAAAGACTTTAGAAGATGTAAAACGAGAAGATGAGCTTATTGCTAAAGCTAAAGCTGGCAAACTGGTAGAAAAGGTAGAGATGAAGGCACCGATCAAAGGACCATCCATTAGAACCTTCAATGTCTTCATTGGCGATGAATATTACAATGTCGAAGTCGAGCCTACGGGTGGTGCGGCTACATTTGCTGCTCCTCCAGTTTATGCTCCGGCACAACCGCCACCAACACCTGCGCCACCAGCAGCTAAGCCAGAGACACCTCCAAAGCCAATAGAAAAGGTGGAGGCTCCACCTCCTCCCGAGGCAGCTGTCGGTGCTGGCAAGACTCCAGTGACTGCCCCAATACCGGGCACAATCATCCGTTATCTGGTAAAAGAAGGTGATGAGGTTAAGGTAGGCAGCAGTATGGTTATTCTAGAAGCTATGAAGATGGAAAACGATATAGTTGCCCCGGCCAGCGGCAAGATTGAAGCCATAAATTTCAAGCCTGGTGATAAAGTAAGTGGAGGCGCTATACTAGCTGTAATCGGTTAGACTTTAATGGGGAAAACCCTGAGTGAGAAAATCTTAAGTGATAAATCAGGCATTGATGCCCGAGCCGGGGACATAGTCATCGCTCCAGTAGATTTAGCTTTCGTTCAAGACACTACCGGGCCCCTAACCATAAGGCAATTCCAAGAAAGCGGACGTAAAGGTTTAGCTAACCCACAGCGAACTGCTATCTTCCTTGACCATGCCACCCCTAGCCCAAATCGGCAATTGTCCAACGACCATCAATTCCTACGTGCCTTTGCCAAGGAAACCGGTTGCTTAATTTCCGAAGGTGGCAATGGTATATGCCACCAGCTAGTAGCCGAAATGTTTGCTAATCCTGGAGATATCATCGTCGGTGCTGATTCCCATACGGTAACTGCCGGTGCTTTAGGCGCATTTGCTACTGGAATGGGCTCTAGTGATGTTGCCATTGCTTTAGCCCTAGGCAAGACCTGGTTCCGTGTGCCAGAAAGCTTCAAGATTACTATTAGCGGTAGACTTCAAAATGGGGTTCACGCCAAAGACCTTATTCTTCATCTCATTGGCATACTTGGAGCTGACGGGGCCAACTATAAAGCATTAGAATTCGACGGTGAAGCCGTGCCTCATATGAGTATGTCACAACGCCTGACCATAGCCAATATGGTAGTAGAAGCTGGTGCCAAGGTTGGACTTTTTGTCAGTGATAATATTACCAAAAAATATCTGGCAACTCGGGGAAGAGGCGATAAACACAAAGCTCTTCATCCCGACGCTGACGCTGATTACGAGCAAGTAGTCAACATCAATGTCACTGAGCTTGAACCTATGGTAGCCATGCCTCACACTGTGGATAATGTTGCTCCAGCACGTACACTTGCTGGCGTCAAAATTCACCAAGTATTTATTGGCACCTGTACCAATGGTCGCCTTGAAGATTTAGCTACAGCCGTCGCCATCCTCAAAAATAAGAAATGCTACCCACATGTCAGATTAATTGTAGCTCCAGCATCACGACAAGTCCTCACCGAAGCTATGAAAGCTGGCTACATACAAATTCTAGTCACCGCTGGAGCCATCTTACTCCCACCAGGATGTGCTGCTTGCCTCGGTCTTCACCAAGGCGTACTCGGAGATAACGAAGTCTGTCTATCCACAGCTAATCGTAACTTCAAAGGCCGCATGGGCAACCCCGAAGCCTCAATATATTTGGCTAGTCCAGCCACGGCTGCAGCTTCAGCCATAACTGGCGAGATCACCGACCCTAGAAGGGTAATGTGATGCCTGATGTGATTCTTAAAGGTAAGGCTTTCAAATTCGGTGATAATATTTCTACCGACCTTATCATACCAGGTAAATACGCTCAGTTAAGAAGCAATTTACCCGAATTAGCTAAACATGTCATGGAGGATGCCGACCAAACCTTCGCTGATAGAGTGAAACCAGGTGATTTTATCATCGCCGGCAGGAACTTTGGACTTGGCTCTAGCCGAGAGCATGCTCCACTGGTTATTAAGATGTCTGGAGTAAGTGCCATCCTGGCAAAATCAGTTGCCCGTATCTTTTTTAGGAACGCCATAAATCAAGGATTGCCAGTTCTGATATGTGGCACCGACAAGATTGACACTGGAGATGAAATAGAAGTAAACTTAACCACGGGAGTAGTGAC
>DUEX01000027.1 GCA_011170325.1 Dehalococcoidia bacterium
CCTCCATCTGGTTTGCCCGCACCGCGGTTCTGCAACTGAATTATGCAGCGTACCCGAGGCTTAAGGCTCTTGCCAATGCCATTGAAAAGTTTCTCCAGGCTACCGTAGTAGGATTCCTCTTTCACTCCTCCGCCAGACTGATGGATATCACGGAGGTCTCTAAAATATTCTTCTACAAGCTGTATGTTTTCTTTCATACAGACCTCTACACCTTTTCCAATCGCTAGCGTTCCCTTCGCTTAAGTAGCTGGTGCCGTGGAATACATCCAAAATATAGCCGTGTTTGAGGGATTAGTCAATTAAGCAATTATGCACTGAACTGCCCGAACTGTTGGCTCGTTATCTCGGAGATTCCACGTAACAGAACGTCATTTCGTTATCTGAAAATTAATGGACTGACTTTCCACGAGACTCAAATACACTTATGTGGTACCATAGAAAAGGGCAGGGACTAGTACGCAAACCTCACGAATGATTGTGTCTATGAAACCGGAGTAAAAGGCAAGACAAACAATCGAACAGCTGTTCAGAAACAAAGGAGGAAGGGTAATGGCTACAAATCAGACTTTCTATATAGAGTTTTTTGCTCCTGTTGTGCCGGAATCTGTCGCCGCTTTGATGCAAGTCGTTGACAATAAACTCAAGCAAGGTGCTAAGAAGCTTGGTTTGCTCATCTCGAGTCCTGGCGGTGATGTTTTTCAAGGACTATCTGCATACAATTTTCTCAAAGGCATCCCTTTGAGATTACAACTCATAACTTTGGCAGTGCCGATTCAATTGGGGTTGTGCTCTTCTGTTCTGGTTCCAAAAGATTATCGGTACCCCATGCCCGTTTTCTTCTTCATGGTGTGCAATGTAATTTTCATCAGCCAGTCAGTCTAGAAGAGAAGCAGCTTGAAGAGAGGCTTAAAGGCTTGCAAATTGACATGGGCAACATCGCCTGTGTGATTGCTGATACTGTGAAGAAGGATTGACCAACCCTAAATGAGAAGACAACTGGCTTGTCTTTGATAAATATAGGCTTCATCAGTGATTGTCGTATTTGCACGGCTGCTAATAGACGTAGTAAAGACATAATAGCTTCCAACATTTCGATGAAATGTGACTTAATGCGCTTCAGTATACGAGAAACACTATCACTCACAGTAGCCTTATTTAGCGATATTTGATAGCTGTGTGATAATATATATTTGTCGAGTAGGAAAGGAAAAAGCCATTTCAAGGAAGAGCAGAACGTGCATCCAGGATTGATATGAATAATAGGAGAATCGTTAGTTAGACTTTCAGATTGACGAACAAGATTCAGATACAGCTTCAAACTACTATAAAGCCCATATAGGGCCTCCTTTAGTCACAAGAAACTCCGCGGATATGTCTACTTTTGTCTCTCCCAAAGGGGCATCGGACTACGATAGCTTACCAAATAGTTATTCTACCTGTTACTAAATTCCTATTCTGCTTGCCCTTGGCTAGATGTATAATTGAAGTAAAGATGAAGTTGTAGAATCTGATATGAAGAAATGCGACAAATGGTATTCGATTGTACTCATGGGACTGGTTCTTCTATTAGCTAGCTCGCTAATTGCCTGTCAGCCTGCACTGAGTTCGGCTCCGCCCGTAGAGCCAGCGGATACAACATCTCCACCTCCGATAGGTGGCTTCGTTGCAACTGATGCCTATGACGGCAAGGTGAATCTAAGTTGGGACAAGAGTATGGCTGAGGACTTTGACCACTACAGCATATATGTAAGCAAATCGGAAATAACTGATGTTAATGGCATGACGCCAGCTCAGGAAATAGCCGACATCATCACTAATAGATATCAAGTGACTCAGCTTGAAACGGGAACAAAGTATTACTTTGCTGTGACTGCAGTAGATAAAAGTGATAACGAAAACACATCGGTAGCTTGTGTAAGTGCAATGCCCACGCCGATGCCCAGGGGAACTGTAGATCCGGATGTACATGTGGAAGTGTATCAGTCTGACATGGCTTGGCCTGGCACCACGCTATTACCAGACAACTATGATCCTGGGAGACCTAGAATAATAGAGGTGAACATGTTGGGGGAGATTATCTGGGAATACCTGGTTCCACACAATCTCAAGCAATATACCAACCCAGGATTTGACGTCGAATTGCTGCCGAATAATAACATCCTATTCGTATTGCCTCGTAGGGGTGTGTATGAGATTGACCGCAAGGGCAGAGTTGTCTGGTCATACCTGACCGACAAAATATCCCATGATGCGGACCGTCTGCCAAATGGCAACACGATTTTTGTATATGGTGCTTCCGACCATAAGAATGATGCCCAGATAATCGAGGTAAATCAAAAGGGTGAGGTTGTTTGGTCGTGGTATGCCAAAGACCATTTTGACAAATCCCCGTACGCCAGTATCTATGATGAGGGCTGGACTCACACTAATGCAGTGACTAGGCTGCCTGATGGCAACACGCTAATTAGCCCGAGGAATTTCAACTTCATGGTCGAAGTGGACTCCAATGGTTCGGTTGTTAGGACCATTGGCGAAGGAATTCTGGAGGATCAACACGATCCTGAGATTCTTTCCGATGGCAATATACTTGTAGCGAATCACGTTATACCACATCAAGCAATAGAAATTGATCCTAAGACGAGTAGAGTTGTCTGGAAGTCCGCAGGATTTGAACGGGATATCACACCCGTTAGAGACGCCGATAGGTTGCCAAATGGTAATACCCTGATTACTGGTACAACAAGAATACTTGAGGTTACCGCTGAAGGCAAAACTGCTTGGCAACTTTCACTGAAGGATGTCATCTTTGAAACGCCGAAAGAGAGGCCGGCGCGGGGCTTCTACAAAGCCGAGAGGATTGGCACACAAAGATAGGCGGGCAACCGAAAGGCGATCTTGATTCGAAACAGACGAGCAAAGGCCACCAACAGACTAACGTCTATTACCTGTTTCAACAACTAATAAGAGACTACCCAGGCATGGCTGGGAAGACATCGCGAACTGATTGAACAAGGGGTACAGACAATCGGGAATGTATGTGGGCATAGAAGCCTGAAATGCTGTATTATAGCCGCTGCTAAACTACAATCAGTGGCAGCTATTCAGCAAGGTTGAAGGCCAGAGTGAAAGTTCTGTCTATTGAACAATTTGGGCTACCAGATTGGAAGGATACCGATCGCTCTGCGTTTGACAGTCAGTATGGTGTCTGGTAAAGTCCGATGAAGGAGAACAGGTTAGGCGAACCCGGAGCTCGCACACCTGAGCATCATTCTCAGATTTTGACGGTATTCGGGAGGTAAGAAGAATGGCTGATTCAGTTAAGCTCATAAGAGATGGTGATATAGCCCAGCTATTCATAAACCGGCCGGAGGCACTAAATGCACTCAACCTTGAGACGATGCAGTGCCTTGGTGGGCATCTTATTACGCTTGGGGGGGACGATAGTGTGCGTGGCATAGTGATTACTGGCGAGGGCAGTGCCTTTTCTGCCGGTGGCGACTTAAAGTGGGCACTTGGTTCTCCGCAGGGATGTTCAGGGGCCTTCCGAGAGATGGCGGGCGTCTTTCACTTGGGAATCGTGGAGATTCGTCGGATGAGCAAACCGGTCATAGCGGCAGTCAACGGCGTAGCTGCAGGCGGCGGGTTCTCGCTAGCGTTAGCCTGCGATTTCCGGGTTATGGCGCGGTCGGCTATTCTACAACAAGCATACACAGCGCGGGGACTGTGCGTCAATGGTGGCGGCACGTTTACTCTTCCCAGACTTGTCGGTCTGGCTCGTGCTCTGGAAATCATCGCCTTTGACAAGCCGATTTCATCGGAACAAGCCCTAGCTTGGAACCTGGTAACGAAAGTCGTAGATAATGGACAGGCATTGGCAGAAGCGATGAATATGGCTCGTGAATTAGCCGATGGTTCGCTAAATTCCTTCGGATGGTGCAAACAGCTTCTCATGGACTCATTCGGTGCGGCACTTGAGGCACATCTTGAACGGGAGCGGACTGGACTTGTCAGCTGTGCGTCTCACCGCGATGGTAGGGAAGGATTAGAGGCTTTTGTGGAGAAGCGCAAACCCGTATTCAAGTTAGACTGAGTCCCCGGTCGCTCGTCTGGCAAAACTTATTCCAAGACAGCAGGGCGTCGCATAATACAGCGTTGTTTGGCCTAGTACCAATAGTTCCATCGATCCGCACCAGCTTCCCAAGGAGGTGTCCTCGTATTTTTGCTTTGCCAGACATCATTTGTTGAAAAAATCAGGTAGGATTTCCGGAATGATCCAGATAGGGTTTGCAGAAAAACGCCTCGGAGTCGGCCGGATAGGGGCGCCGGGGGTAATCCGCCGCAGATAGAGTTTTCCTATCTGGGGTCTATAACCCTAGGAGTTTTGGACAACAAAAACATCTTTTTAATTGTAAATAGTCTTTGAAGCTATAGAAACAGGATATTTGTAGATATGTTCTATTCATGTCGTAGGCATTCTATTGGATCTAGCCGGGCAGCGCGGGTAGCCGGGTAAGTGCCGGATATCAGCCCTGTACCGATTGATACGGCAAGCGCAAGAATGACGATAGTGGGTGAGATTTGAGGCTGAATTGAGGTTCCCGGAGAACCAAAAAAGGGAACATCGCCCACTAATAATGTCCCCCCCACCCCTATGAGTAAACCAATAGAACCACCAGTGAAACTCAGCGCTGATGATTCAATGAGGAACTGAAGTAAAATATCATGGCGCTTGGCGCCAATAGCTTTACGTATGCCGATTTCCCGTGTCCGTTCCGATACGGAAACGAGCATGATGTTCATGATTCCAATGCTGCCTACAATGAGCGAGATAGCGCCAACGCTGCTCAGAAAAAGCGAGAAGGTAGCTAATGACTGCTGCATGCTGTTCATTATCTCGCGCATATCCCTGATTGCGAAATCATCTGTGCCCCCGGGCATGATATAATGCCGGGCTCTTATTACGGAGGTTATTTCGGCAATAGCGGAATCTACCTTATCTGGACTGATTGCCTTTACGGCGATCTGTTGGACGTTGTTGCCGCCCACTATCTTGGATTGCATGGTTGTGAGGGGCATCAGTATATAGCTATCTCCTGCGAACCCCCCCATTTTTTGAATAGTGCCGATAACCTGGAATTTATTGCCCTCAGCACGCAGGCTTTTGCCTAGCGGGGATTCGCTACCAAATAAGTCCAAAGCCGTCTGGTAGCCAAGTACTACCACGTTCTGCCTTGTTATGATATCCTGCTCAGATATAAACCTGCCTACCTCAAGTGTGTAATTCCTTATCTTCGTTATCTCCGGCATAACCCCCATGCACTGCACTGTCACGCTGTTATTGCCATAAGATGCATTTACGCTTTGGCTGAGCGTAGGGGAAACTGCAGCTATTGATGGGGCTACCTTTGGGTCTGCCAGGGCTTCAGCATCTTCAAGTGTGAGCTCACGCACAGATTTAACTGCCTTATCTGTCGAGCTAGATATGTAAAGGGCACTGGCCCCCATATTCTCGAAAGTTGTCTTCATACTGGTCTGGAACCCTTGGCCCAGGGCAACCAGCAGTACTACAGCGCAGACGCCAATCACAATGCCGAGCATGGTGAGCAAGGAACGCATTCTATTGGCAAATATGGATTGCCAGGCTGTTCTAATGCTCTCCCAGATGTTCATCGCTTTCTTTCCTCGACGATCTTCCCATCCCTGAGGTAGATAGTTCTCTGAGTATATGCCGCTATATCTTCTTCGTGGGTAACGACGATTACCGTTATACCTTTTTTACTCTGCTCAACTAAAAGCGATATGATTGTGCGGCTCGAGGCAGTATCGAGGTTACCGGTGGGTTCATCAGCAAGAATTATCAGAGGGTTGTTTATCAGGGCACGGGCGATTGCCACCCTCTGCTGCTCGCCGCCTGACATTTCGCTCGGGTGGTGGTGTGCCCTGTTGCTGATGCCGACCGATTCCAAGGCCTCAAGGGCATGCTGTCGCCTGTTATGACCACCGTTATATATTAAAGGCAATTCCACATTCGCTACTGCGCTCAATTTAGGTAAAAGGTTGTAAGACTGGAAAACGAAACCCAATTTGTTATTTCTTATCACCGCCAGGTCATTGTCTTTGAGGCTGGAGACATTCCGCCCCTCCAGACGGTAGCTTCCGCTAGTCGGCCTGTCTAGGCAGCCGAGTACATTCATCATGGTAGATTTTCCAGAACCGGATGGCCCCATTATGGAAACCATTTCACCTTTCTCACAGCGAAAAGAGACATTGTCTAAGGCAGTGACCTTTACTTTACCCATGTCGTATATCTTAGTTATGTTTTCAAGTTCAAGCATTCTTACAAACCTAATTCTTGTTGCTTCATACTTTTACCCACTGCTACCTGAGCATCCGCATAGTGCCCGGTGCCCCTGAGCGCGATTGAGTTATGGGAGCGTTGACAGCGCCTTTCTGATTCACCACTTGGACTTTATCGCCCTCTTTAAGCCCCGATAATACCTCGGCGAACTGGAAGTTTTGTCTGTCCAGAGTAATCTGCCGGTATTCGGGTTGGCCTGTGACCTCGTTTATGACCGCTACCATGGGTCCCGAAGGCATGGTCACAACCGCCGATACGGGCACCAGCAATACATTTTTAGCGCTGTATACACTGATATCTGCAGTAGCGCTTAAGCCACCCCTGAGCTCCACATCAGTCGGGTCGAGTTCGATGGTGACAGCAAATTTGATGACCTTGCCCGACTCTGTGCCAAAAGGAGAAATGAATTTCACTGTCCCGGTAAGCTCCTTATTTGGCACGGCATCCATGGTGATTCTAGCCTTTTGCCCGCGTTTTACTTTCAAAATATCGATTTCGTCTACCAGCCCCTGGAACTTGATGGTCTTCGTATCAACAAGCATGGCAGCCGTCCTCGATGAATAGTCCTGTGCAGACAGAACATAGGATTTTTTTAGGTCCACGCTTACCACCGTGCCATCAGAAGGGGCTACTATCGCTGTCTTCATGATATCCTGCTTAGCCTTATACAAAGCTATTTCCGCGCTTTGCAGGCTAAGGTTGTATTGCTGCAGCGTCTTCCAGTTGATGCTGCCTCCGCTTTCAAAGATTAAAGTCTGATTCTCCAGGACATCGCGTCCTACAAGCAGGTTAAGCTTGGCGGTATACAACTTCTTGGCGGCTTCAACTGGCACGGCATCATCCTGTGCCAGGTACTCCTCTAATTCCTGTAAAGAGCGCAGGGATGACTGCAGGAAGTCAACGCTGGTAGGAGTATCAGCATATTGAAAGACGAACCTGTTCTTGATAGACATCGTGCTCTTGGCCAGCTGTTTAACTATACTCATTTCCTGCCAGGCAGCATCGAATTCAGGCTCAATTTTTTCATAGGCCCCAGACTTCATCTCCTGGGCAATGTTCATAAGCTTCTGGCGGTACTTTTGCAGGTAATCAACAACCATCTCGTCATCGGGCGGCTCAGGTACGGAGAGACCTGCGGTAAGGTCGGGATAGTAAGTTGAGTTTGTCTTGGCTCCGGCTAATACGGCGGCGTTGGGCCTGGATTTGATCAGGTCCTCACATACTTCGATGTCAAAGTAAGTCATGATGAGATTATACCCGGCGTACTTGTAGTTCCCCTGTTTGAAATAATTAATGGCCGCATCCATATCTTTTTGTGCCTCTTCGCATAAGCGGGGCACGCTCAAATCAGGGTAATTATAGGGGAGGTAGTCAGTGCCGCATCCGAATGAGACATTATTTTTCGCCGTCTGTATGTTGAACAGGGCTGTTTTAATGGCGTTTTTCTGTGCCGAGTTATCGAGCATGGCTAAAAGGGCTCCCTGCTTGACCGTGTCCCCTTCTTCTACTAGTATTTCACTGACCTGTCCCGTAGTTCCAAACTTCAGGTCAAACTCATTGGGCACGGTGAGGGAACCATCAGCAGATATGACGATATCAAGGTCTCCCCTTTTCACTTCGAAACTTTGTCCGACAGGAACTACATTTTTACTGCAGCCACTGAGCAATACTGAAAGCAAACTTATATTTATTATAAGTACGGTTATTATCCTTGTTTTCATTTTGCCTATCTAGCTGGTGGTTCTTGGGGCGGCCGTGGGAAATCTGTTGTTACGGGTGGCCCGACTGCCTTCTCTTCAATTATGACTTCATCGCCCTCCTTAAGCCCTGTTAATACTTCGGCGAACTGGTAGTTTTGCTTGCCGAGGGTGACCTGTCTTTTCTCGGGTTGACCTGTGGCCTCATTCATAACTGTTACTAGGGATCCCGAAGGATCGGTTGTAATTGCTGATATAGGTACCAACAGCACATTTTCAGCGTTGTATATGGCAATATCAGCCGTGGTGCTAAGACCGCCCTTGAGCTCTATATCGGTAGGGTCAAGCTTGATGGTTACAGCAAATTTAACAACGTTGCTGGTATCCTTTGTACCGTGGGGCGAAATAAATGTTACCGTCCCAGTAAATGTTTTGTTGGCTACGGCATCCACAGCAATCATCGCCTTTTGCCCGGTTTTTACTTTCAAAATATCGATTTCGTCAACGAGCCCCTGGAACTTGATGGCCTTTGTATCAACAAGTTGAACTGCAGTCTTGGATGAATAGTCCATGGCGGATAAGACATCGTTTTTCTTGACGCCAACGCTCACCACCGTTCCGTCAAAAGGCGCCAGTATTATCGTCTTCAGAAAATCATCATTCCTGTTTCCGAGGTCAACTAAAGCTTCTGCTAGGTCTACCTTGTACTGCTGCTCGGATTTCAAGGAGAGGCCATGCTGCAATACATAATCGTCGCTTCCTAAAATGGCGTTGCAGATTTCCATGTAATGCCGCGCTATACGCAGGTTGTCATGTAGTTCGGGTGAGTTGAGGCTGTCCTTTTCTATGCCTTTCAATGCTGCATTCAATTTTTCCTCAGCAGCCCCGTAAAAATATAAGCTTATGTCTTTGCCGTAAACGGTTGTATAGTTACGCGTTTTTATGACATTGATGTTATTGATTACCGCTTCACCTATATCGTCCATCTGGTTGAAAAGTGGTACAAACATGGCATCGGCTTCCGCGTATTTTCTCTGGGCGGTCAATCCTCGGATAGTCCTGATGTCTGCTTGGCCCTGCTTGATTAAATCAACCACATTCTGCAGTTTTACAATGTAAGACACTGCAAACGATTGGTCCTGCAGGACGTCGAGGTACGCTATGCTCGCTGAATCGGTGGGAACCAACGGCGCCATATTGCCTAAACCAGACTTCGGGTTGTTTATGGCGTCCTCAAGTATTTTTATGCAGGATTCCAGGTCAGATAAGGCTACATACAATTCAGATATGGCAGCTGTGTAATTATCGGCCAGGAACAGGTCGCGTGCCCTGGAAACCTCATCCTGCGCCCATGTCAAGGATGACAGAGCCGTGGCGTTGGGATAATAAAATGGATAGCCAACTCCTGAACCATTATTAGGACCATTAGTGGGAAACTGGGGCAGATGCGGTACAGTTTCATAGAGGTTGCTTAAAACTGTCTGCACATTGTTATTGGCCGCCATGATGTCCAGCCGCTGTGCCGTGTCATCCAGCCTGGCCAGTATTTGCCCGGCCTTAACGAAATCCCCCTCTTCCACCAGCACATCCTCGACATCGCCCGGCGCACCGAAACGCAAATCAAACGCCTGCGGCATTACCAGATTGCCATCCACTGAAACATATACTGCGAGATTGCCGCGCTGTACGGTAACAAACTGTTTTGTTGCTTCCTGCGTGGCCGATTTTGAAGCGCAGCTGATACCTGAAACAAACAAAATAAATACGCAAATAATGGTAACTAACTCATCAAATTTTTTGAGCATGTTTGTGTTTACTTTTACTTTTTATACATATGCAGTATTTAGCGATATCTAGCGAACAACCTAATGAACAATAACAGGAAATTATTAAGATTTTATTTAGGAAGCAGGTATTCAAGTCTGGGAATCAAGCATATTGTATCAAATGAGAGAAAACAGCAATGATTACTTTGATACCGGAATGGTAAAACTAAAACGGCTCCCTTTCCCCAGTTCGCTTTGTACATTAATCTTACCGTTATGTGCCTCAACGAAATACTTGGCAATGGCAAGCCCCAGACCAGTACCGCCGGTTGCTCGAGCTCTAGACTTGTCTACCCTGTAGAAGCGCTCAAACACATTCGGCAAGTCCTCAGCAGGGATGCCCTCTCCGGTATCTTCTACACTTATCTCCAGCCAATTATCGAGCTGCCTGGCGGCTATAGTTATGATACCACCTCGTGGTGTGTGAGTTATGGCGTTATCGATAAGATTTAGCAATACCTGACTTATCCGCTGGGAGTTAACATTCACCAGCGGCAGCTTCTTGGGCAGATCAGCGGATAATGATATTTCCTTTGCCGCTGCTTGGCTTTGTTCCACAGCTACCGTTTGTTTCAATAACTTGATGATATTTTCCTTCTGGCAATTCAGCTTTAGTTCGCCCGCCTCAGCCAGGCTCAGCTCCTGGAGATCATCGATCAGTCGTGATAGAAGGTTTGCTTCTTCGTCAAGGGAGCGGATGGCATCTGGCTCTGGCTTTACCACACCATCATGTATTGCTTCCAAATAACCTTTGAGGTTAGATAGTGGAGTCCTCAACTCGTGGGTGATGTCGGCTATCATATTGCGGCGAAGTTGTTCGCTTCGTTCTAAATTTTCTGCCATAGCATTAAAGGCTTGGGCTAGTTCTCCGAGTTCATCCTTCTCCTTAGACTGCACCCTCTGGGACAAATCCCCTTGCTCCATCTGCCTAGCGGCAAGAGTGAGAGCCTTGACCGGTGCTGAAATTCGACGCGATAGGAAATAAGTTATTAATAGCGAAGCAGCAGCAGCCAGCAGCGCGCCCCAAAGAAGAAAACGACTTATTGCCTGGGAGAGATTTAGCGGTGAAGGGAAAAATGCCGATGGTTCAGGACTAATGTAGAAAGTCCCCATGCTGCTTCCTTCTCCAGGCAGTGGCAAGCGCATACCCGGCGTGTAGGGATAGTACTGCTGCTCCAACAACTCTCCTTGAGACAGTGGCGGCGGCAAGCGCATACTCGGTGTGTCAGGATGGTACTGCTGTCCCAACAACTCCCCTTGAGAATCAGCTACTATTACCCCGCTGGAGTCTGTCAGTATAATCCGTCGTCCATAAAGGTTCCCCCACTGCTCAACATAGGGTTGAATTCCCTTCCAGTCTCCATGCTCGCGGTAATAACGGTGCAACTCGAATGCCACTCTTCCGAAGCGTGCTTGCTCGCTCCGTTCGCCATATCTGTGGATTTCACCTCCAGTAGTCTGGCTGACAAACAAATACACCGCGCCAACTGCAACAAGTATTACGAGGACAAAGGCCAATAGGAGACGAAATCGCAGACTATGTATCACTTTGTACCTCTGAGAACTTGTAGCCAGCTCCATACACTGTCTTTATGTACTTGGGGCGGCTAGGGTCAGGCTCTAGCTTCCGGCGCAGGTTCAGGATATGAACATCAATGGTGCGGTCAAAGCCCTGATAATCATAGCCTAGGGTCTTTTCAATAAGCTCTGCCCGGCTGAAAACCCTACCCGGTTCCTTGATGAGAGCTCCTAGCAGTTTGAATTCAACGGGGGTAAGATTCAGAGGCCTGCCAGCAACGGACGCCTCTCGCTTGAGGAATTTCAAGGCAAGTTCGCCGCGCTTGACCTCTGCCGGGCCACGCTCCCCTGGTAGGCGCCTAAGCACTGCCCGCACTCTGGCTGCCAGCTCCCTCGGGCTGAAGGGCTTGGTCACATAATCGTCCGCTCCTAGACCTAAACCAGTTAGCTTGTCCTCGTCCGTAGTTCTAGCGGTGAGCATAATTATTGGCACGTCGGATTCACCTCTGAGGATGCGGCAGACCTCAAGGCCATCCATACCAGGCAGCATTAAGTCCAGGACGATAAGATTCGGGCGCCCCTCACGAGCTAGGCGCAGGGCATCAACGCCGTCGTAAGCGGTCATAACCTTGTAGCCATCCCGGTTCAGGTAAAGCTGGACCAGTTCCACTGTCTTCACATCGTCATCAACTACCAGAACTTTTTTACCGGCCATGTTTGCTCTCTTAAATACTCCACCCTTTTCTGTAATGTTATAGCACAAATGTTAAGGAATTGTTAAGCCCTGGCCCATTTTGGGCGCTCGTCACCAATTAGTTTAATAATTCAGAGAGGGGGAAATGTTTCCCCCTCTCTGATGCGGTCAGACAAGCCCCTGTAATGGAAGCTTGGTCTGCTATTCTGGTGTGGCACAAGGTGGTTCGCCCATACCATAGGGAGGGGAGAACCTGCCATGACCACCAGGGAAGCCAAAGCCAAACGGTACATCAGGCCTCGAACCCCACCACTCTTGAAGAGCATCCATTTGTTCCTGGGTTATCTTGCCCTCGTCTACCAGCTTCTGAAGACGGCTATTCAGGGCTTCATCCCGCATCTTGCTTTGGGCTTCGGTAAAGGCCTCTTTCAGTACTTCTTGGTTGATGCCAACGCCTGTCTTCTGCTCGTAGATTTCACAGACTCTCTCCAGTAGAGCCCCATATCGGGCCTTGGGCTGGCTATCATCAACGTTTCCTGTCTGGGCAAAGGCTATCCCACCTATGCTCCCGACCAATAATATAGCCGCCACCACTGAGAAAATAATGAATTTTTTGTTTCGCCACATTTGTGTCTGGCCTCCTTTCTTTTAAGGATAATGCCAGTATAGCATCTAGATATTAAAATCTTATTAAGATTTCACAGAGTGCTGTGGAATTGCTCACTGAGAGTTCTTGTCTATATTAGGAGGAAGCAAAACTAGAGGCTACTATACTTGGTGATATGGTTGGCATAGGTTAACAATCGCTTGGATTGTGTTATGCGAAGGGCAACATTTGGGCGGAATGTTCAGTCATACGGCCAAATTAGGTAGTCTCCTTCTAGATGACATGGCATTTGTCGTCACGGTAACGCACGTGGTATGCTCACGGCTAGCGAGAGCTTGAATGGCTAATCCCAATGCTAAGAAGGTTTGGGACACCCCGGTGATGCTCTATGACATTGATAGTAGACTAAGCATGTAGGTGCACAAGGTAAAAGACAAAGTATGACTAATAGGAGGTACTAGTTATGATTATGATCAATTTTATCATTCCTCTAATTATCGCTGCCGGCGTTCTGGCGTGGGTGCTTCGGCCTGGAAAGAGCCCAACCACAGCTCGTAAAGTTGCCATACTGGCTACAGCGATTCCACCAGTTGTTGTAGCCATAGCTGCTGGAAAGACGTGGGCATCAGACATATCAAACACTTGCTTTATTGTCGGTCTTGGTCTAATAGGTGCAGCCATTTTGGCATCGGCTGGTTTTGCTTTTGCGCGTAAAGGGGGAATAGCGAAGGGCATAGGTTTCGGTATTTGTATTGCCGTTATTGTATCTATTGTAGAATTTGGTTTGTTGAAATGGCTACGTGGAGTCTAGTAACCACGCTAGGTGTGGAATAGCTATGGAGAAGCTAAAAGACCAGGAAGGCAACAATAAAGCTGTTGAATCTTGGCTCAATGGATATCCACCATGGCACTGTAAACAAAGCATCTGCTTCAACTACATGTGATCCGTCGCAACGTTGTAATTGCTCATTTGGCTCAGCCAAGCAACAAATGTCCATATTGTGACGTCTACAACGACGTAGATTATTGTCGGGTGTTGGATAAGAACTATATTCCTAAGCAAAGACTTATCCCCTACCTACCTGCAACGAGTTTTTCAATAGCCGGTAACGCATCATTGATGCTTATCGCATAACCAAGACCCTCTACCCCAACTGAGCTGATCTTGGCACTGGTAATGCCAACCACCTCTCCCTTCATGTTCACCAGTGGTTCGCCGCTGTTACCGGGATTAATGGCAGCGCTTGTCTCAGTGAAATCATCTAGGGTTTGACCTTCTACGGCTAATGGAACATCCAGACGGCTGACTATACCTTCTTTGGCACTTATTCCCAAACCCAGTGGATTGCCGATAGTCACCACCCAGTCACCGACCCTCAGTTCAGAAGAGTCGCCAATATTGGCGGCAGGCAGGTTCTCAGCATTGATGTACAGGATAGCCAGGTCGTTTGCTGGGTCCATAGCCACTTTGTTCGGGTCTGTGGTGAAAGTCCTACCGTCGTCCAAGGTTACAATGATACTGCTAGCCCCGGAGACAACACGGCTGTTGGTAACGATAATCCCAGTTTCATCGATGATCCATCCCGAGCCAGATCCCTCCTGAGTGAAAGAACGGCGGAAGAAGTTGACGGTTACTTCAGTATCAATGGCTACCACTGAAGGCTTGACTGCGGCAACAATATCGGCAATAGTGGGCAGCACTGGAGACCGGCTTTCAGAGACCGACGCTGACTGTTCGGTGTCAACAGGATCGGTATTACTACTGTCGACAGAGGTACCTGCTGCAGCTGAATTGCCTTTGTTAGGCGTTAGCTCACGGGCTGTGCCAAGCGAGAGTATCAGAATCAGGACAAGGGGCAAAGCTATATGTAATATGTTTATTCTCTTCATCGCTGTTATACCACCCTATCTTGCAGTACTATCCTTGTTGTTCTTCTCCACTCTGTTCAATTCCGAAATGCCCTGAATTTCAGGTTGCCTGTTTCAGCTTCCTATCTACTAGTAGTATTGTAACACCCAAGTATTAAAATTCTGTTAAGACTTGAAGTAAACCAAGGCTCTTTGCCTAGAGGTGGGTAGTTAAGTACCATCTAAATGGGGGGAACGCGGGACAGCATCCCTGTGGTGAGCTAGGCGGAATCTTGGTAACAAATGTCAGGAATATGCAACAGCAGTTCAGTGCGTCACGCAGAGCGCTAAATAGTTTGGTTGAGCGACAATTGATCAAGTCGAAATATTGATGTAGCACATTGCGTACTTGTTCATTAAATAAATGAGGAATATTATTTAGATAGAGTCAACAAATAGGACGTAGGCTTATGTTCGTACACTTTGCTTTTGGAGCGCTGGGTAAACAAGAAGTGATAGAAGAACAAACCAAAAAGGTAATAGAGCTAATTCTGAATGGGAAGAGAATTCTGGTGTCCAGACCCTCTTTTTTCAATATAGCCACGATAGCTGCACAATCAGTCATTTTGTTATCTAATTAACTTCACAGCGTGCGTAATGTAGTTACGACAATTGAGAGGGAGGTAGTGCTTAATACAGGATGCATTAGACACCGCCTTTTATGGTAGATATACTGCGGTCAATATTAATAAGAAATGAAGTTAAAAATGGAGAAGACACGGAAGCCCACAGTCGCTGGGATTTTGGACATAATTTCTGCTGTTTTTGTTCTTGTCCAAGTTTTGGGTCCTCTCCTCCAGTGGCACTCGTTAGAAGCTA
The DNA here is from genome assembly GCA_011170325.1 of Dehalococcoidia bacterium. Taxonomy (GTDB): domain Bacteria; phylum Chloroflexota; class Dehalococcoidia; order GIF9; family UBA5629; genus W265. Next base: position 15,428 of record DUEX01000027.1, read on the forward strand.
GAATATTGTTACCCATCATCGTAATTATAGGTATACTAGCTATAGTAGGTGGTATATATGCGCTTCGCAGAAAAATATGGGGGCTGGCACTTGCCGGTGCCATATGTGCAACACTATCCCAATTTACTTTCTTTCTCGGCATAGCGGCTATTATATTGACTGTGGTATCGAAAAAAGAGTTTAAGTAGCACTATTAACCAAGTAACTGCTGTCCTTGTGGCTATTACGACAAGTCCGAAAATCCTTGGTGTTTAGGGTTGAAATTAACAACAGCCAGAATGTTGAGTTAGTAAAAGACGATTATAATCCAGTCTGTAGGGGAGGCAAGAGATGAGACACCATTATTATTGGGATTATCTGTTCAGTCTGGCCATAGTCCTGATAACCTTTTCTTGTAGTTGCGGCAGACCGGCTACCACATCGACACCACCATCTTCAGAACAAGAAACTACTATAAGGCTACCTGAGCCAAGATATGACAGCGATGTACCCATTGAGCAGAGCCTGCTTCAGAGAAGGTCAATCAGAAGCTACACAGGTGGGTCGTTAACACTTCGAGAGGTGTCTCAGCTCCTGTGGGCAGCTCAGGGGATTACCGATCCCAGAGGTTTTAGGACTGCTCCGTCTGCAGGAGCTCTCTATCCACTTGAGATGTATGTGGTAGCTGGTGATGTTCAAGGTTTGACCTCCGGTGTTTACAGGTATGAACCAGATGAACATCGACTCGTTGGAATTGTAGATGGTGATAGGAGAGTTGAGCTAGCTGATGTTGCTCTGGGGCAACGTTGCGTGAAAGAAGGAGCTATCGCCTTTGTATTGACTGCAGTGTATGAGAGGACAACCAGCAAATATGGGGATAGGGGCATAAGATATGTCCACATGGAAGTAGGACATGCGGCTCAAAACTTGTGCCTTCAGGCAACAGCAATGGGCTTAGGAACAGTCACTATAGGTGCGTTTCATGACGAGCAGGTAACCAAACTCATCAATCTACCAGAGAACGAACAGCCTTTATATATAATTCCTGCAGGCAGGAAGCAGTGAGAACTGGCTCAGCTCTTGATTACGCAGGAATGAAATTGCCCCAAGTAACCTCACTCGTCCTTGGCTTCAACCTAACGTTGTGCCCAGCTTCGTCAGCATCGCAGTTTCTTAATGACTTCTGACTCTGTTTTACACAATCAGGAAACAGCTAGCACACAATTCATCGTATTGTTGACAATGCGATGAATCTTGTGCTAGCTGTCTCCCGATTGTGTAAAACAGAGTCAGAAGTCATTAAGAAACTGCGATGCTGACGAAGCTGGACACAA
>DUEX01000028.1 GCA_011170325.1 Dehalococcoidia bacterium
AATATCTCTTCTAACTCCGTTTACTGGCGATTATTTTTCCAGTGGCACTGTGCTCAGAAGGGGTGAAACGGCACTCCACAGCGCTTATCCCTATTATGGCGTATATGAAGCTAAGGATGGCAAATATATTAGCCTTGGCTGTATAGAGCCTTGGTTTTGGGAAAACCTATGTCGTGCTCTAGGCAAAGAGGAGTATATCCTCTACCACTTCTTGCCTGAGCATCTCCTTCATAAACCTGAAGGTGGTAAATGGGAGGAAATCTCTTCCTACCTCAAGCAAGTTTTCTTAACCAAGACTAGAGACGAGTGGTTTGAGTTTCTAACCAAAGCGGATGTCCCAGTGGGTAAAGTCTACACCTTGGATGAAGTTTTTCGTGACCCACAGGTGCTCCACCGCCAGATGGTTGTGGAAATAGACCATCCCACCTTGGGTAAAGTAAAACAGGCTGGCATCGCCATCAAACTGTCTGAGACCCCTGGTAAAGTAAGGAACGTGTCACCCCTCTTTGGTGAGCATACCGAAGAAATATTGCTGGAATTAGGCTATAATCAAACGCAAATTAGCGAGTTGCGTCAAGCTAAGGTGATAGGCTAAAATCTTGGCTAAAGGAGGTGGGACTATGGCAGCCAAAGCCTTTGTGCTTATCGAGACAGCAGTTGGTAAAACTAAAGAGGTTATGGCTAGCCTCCAAAAGATGGAGGGAGTAAAATCGGTTGATGCCGTAACCGGCCCCTATGACGTTATTGCTGTGGTCGAGGAAGACGACTTGAACGCTATCGGAAGTCTGGTTACTGGAAAAGTTCACCCGGTATCAGGCGTTACTAGAACGGTAACCTGCTTAGCAATTCGCGTCTCCTAGAAATGGCCATAGAGTCATGTAATGTATTTTCTGCCAAATCATCGCCGGAAAAATATCTACTGATATTATCTATACAGGATGAAGAGTTTTTGGCTTTTCGGGATATCCAACCGCAGGCACCTAAGCATCTTGTTATTATACCTAAATCCCACATCACTTCAATAACACAACTCACTAACGAACAGCAAGGTCTAGTTGGTCGTCTCACCTTGTTAGCCAAAGAGCTAGCTGAGAGGGGAGGTATATCAGCTAGTGGCTATCGCTTGGCAATGAATTGCGGTGCTGATGGGGGTCAATTTGTGCCTCATCTCCATCCCCACTTCCTTGGCGGACGAAGACTGAGCGACCAGTTTGGTTAAGGCTCGCAATTACCACTGGCAAAGGATTTTAGCTTTAGTATTACTTCCTCTATAGCTTCGTCCGGGGTGGAAGCACCGGCAGTAACGCCAATACGATGCCTTCCTACCAGCCGCTCCTCCTCTATTTCAGCAGCCGTCTCTATTAAATAAGTCTCAACTATGGATGAACATGTCTCGGCAAGACGCTGCGTATTGGCGCTATTATGTCCGCCAACCACTATCATCAGCTCACTTTTCCCAGCTAACTCTAAAGCAGCTTCCTGCCGTTTCTGCGTTTCCTCACAAAGAGTATTGATAATGCGTAATTCCTGAACATAGGGGAAAGCAACGCTAATGACCCTATTAGTGAACTTAGCAAACTGGGACCGATTCTGTGTGGTTTGAGAGAGAATGCCCAGCCGGCGAGGTAGACTAAAATTGGCTACCTCCTCTCCGTGCAGAGTGGCCGCAGCTTCATTACCTGCCCAACCCAGTAAGCCTTTGACTTCAGGATGGGTTGCTTCACCGAAGATAACAACACCAAAGCCAGCTTCAGCCAGCCTCTTAGCAGCTCTCTGGGCACTGCGGACTATGGGGCAAGTGGTATCAACTACAGAAAGCTGCTGAGCCTGAATCTGTGATAGCAATTCAGGGGAGACACCGTGAGACGCAATAGCGATGGTCCTGTCTTGAAGCTGGCTGAGGTCACTTGACACACTAACTCCCATCTCAGCTAGCTTAGTGACTACCATCCGATTATGCACTATCGGTCCCAAAGTCACTATTCTTTCATGCTCCTTGGCTGCTGTCTCGATTATTTTGATAGCTCGCCTGACACCGAAGCAGAAGCCAAGCTCACGAGCTTTCTCAATTTCTATCTTCGCCATATATCCCAATTCCAACAGATGGCCCAACTACCACTTTATATCTGCCTCGATATTCCGTGGGAAGAAGGGCAGCAATTTGCTCCATGGCAAAATCGGCTAGCCACCTCAATTGAGGTTTGGTTGGTTCAGTATTCACTGATGGAGGAGTGAAAGATTGGCCAATGTTAATAGTTATTCGAGGGCGCCGCAGCCAGCCAATTCCTTTAAGCTTCTCTGTTCCACAAATACCTATTGGCAGAAGTGGAGCCCCCGTTTTCAGAGCAATAAGCGCTGGGCCACGACGACCAAGCAACAAGCGTGCCTCCCGGCTCCTCTTACCTTCGGGGAACATGCCCAATACCAATCCCTCTTTCAATGCTGCCTCTGCCCATTGCAGTGCCTCGATTTTGCCACTAGCCATCCACTTGCGGCGCACTGGAGAAGCTTGAGCCCAGCTGAAAAAAAGACTTAAAGGCCGAGAATAGAAAAGTTCCTCCTTTGCCATGAAATTTATCCACCAAGGAAAACTGACTAGGAGCAGCACCGGATCCACCCAATGTAGGTGGTTAGCTAATACAATCAGAGGACCCTTCGGCGGCATGTTCTCCTCACCTTTAACCTCCAACCGGATAAGAACCTTAAATAATGGTTTAACTACAGCTTTAGCAGCTCTGTGGGACAGCCTCATTGCTTCATTACCACGGTTTATATGTTTACTGGGAAAACCTACTGTAGACCGTGTTTCTAACTAAAGTCAAGTCTGCCATCTAACACTGGACATTAGGAATATAGCCTGTATTATACATTATGTGGACGGATTGGCATCCTCCAAAGCTAGCTCAGTAGGAACAGGCTAACAGCCATAACCAGCATGCCAGCCCCTATCCCTATAAGCACAAGGTGCTCCTGACCGTATCGATGAGCCAGGGGGAGAATCTCGTCTAGGCTTATATAAACCATTATGCCGGCTACAAAGGCCAGGCTACTTGATAGCAGCCTCGGGGTCAGAAAGAGAAATAGAATCCCGTAGCCAATGAGAGCGCCCACAGGCTCAGCTATCCCTGACAGGAACGAGTATGTGAAAGCCTTGCCACGATTACCCGTGGCATAGAAGATGGGCACCGATACTACAATGCCCTCGGGAATATTATGGACGGCAATAGCCACGGCTATCATTATCCCGAGCCCAACATCCCCGGTAGCCGCGCTACAAAAAGTAACTAGCCCCTCTGGAAAATTATGGATGGCAATACCAATGGCGATGAAGATGCCAGACCTCATGAGGGATGCTTGTGGCATGCCTGCAAGCTGCGAAGACAAGCCTGACTTCCCTTGCTGCTTTACCTCGCCGATATCAGAGCCGGCGCTCGCAACATGCTCCTCCTCATACTCGTGTGGAACGAGCACGTCTATCACCGCAATCAACAGGATGCCGACGAAAAACGCTATATTGGCCGTAACAAAGCCAACACCCTCAATAGCTGTTCCTAGGAGTTCGGTAAAGGAGATGTATACCATCACGCCTGCGGAGAAGCCAAGCATAAGTGCTAAATAGGAATATTTAGGCACCCGTATGAGGTAGGCGATAAGGCTACCTATCCCAGTGGATAGCCCAGCCAGAACAGTAAGCAAAAAGGCAAACGCTAGGTTGATTTCCATATTTCCCCACCCAGAGTGACCGCCATGCCAGGAGGCTTCGAGCAATTAGGGAAGACAGTATAGGCTTACCCATCTTACAAAATCAGATTCTGCAGGCCGCCCACGATTAGTGCCGCTGCTATCATTACTCCGGTAGCCTTAAGCATGTCCCTCCCTCCTAGTTCCCGAGCCAGTATCACAAAGGTAGCCACACAAGGGAAAAGCATAGCTAGAACGGTACTACTAATAACCAGCTGCTCGGCAGTTAAGGACAAGGGAGCTAGCATGCCAACGGCTACATCTTTACGCAAAAAGCCAACAACTAAGGCAACAACTGTCTCCTTAGGCAGCCCCAACAACCCGCTCACAATGGGGGCAGCAATATTAGCAATAAAGTCGAAAACTCCCAAGGTGTAGAGAATGTTTACCACTAGCACAGCTCCAAGTACTATAGGCAAAGCCTCCTTAATAAAGCCGGACATCCGTAGCCAGAGTTTCTCACCAGTAACTCGCCAAGGTGGCAAGCGATAGGGCGGAATCTCCACCAAGAGCTCCGGGCTAAATCCCCTGACAGCTCGATTAAGGATAAACCCTATAATGACCCACGACACAAACAGACTCCCATAGACCATAGCTACGTACTGTACACCCTGCTGCCCCACCAGACCTATTATCATAGCTTGCAACGCTGCACATGGCACGCCAATAGAGATCAGAGTAGCCGCGATAAACCTTTCCCTTCGGCTCTCTAAAATGCGGGTTGCCATAACCGCAGGCACATTACACCCCAGACCGAGGATAGTAGGGATGATGGCATAACCGTGTAACCCCAATCTGTGCATTAGCGTATCCATCAGTACTGCCAAACGGGGCAAGTAACCAATGTCTTCTAGTATTCCTAATGCCAGGTAAAAAGAGACGATGTATGGTAACACCGCAGCAAATGGAATGTAGAGTCCAGTGCTAAGCAAACCGAAGGACTGAAAATAGTCAATTTCCCCACCAATAAGTTTACCTATCAAGATGCTGTGCAAGAAACCTCCGGACCCTAAAGCCAAGCTCAGTTTCATTAGCAGCGGCGTCCATAACCATCCGAAGAGAGGGTCGGTCACATAACCAATGATACTCTCACCAATAAAGCGGATGACCCAAAAGGTAGCAAAGAGAACTAGCAGGGCGATGAAAGCTCCGCCTACAGGGTGATTGCTGACATCTTCCAGAACCTCGCACCAGGTATGGTGGCGATGGCTTAACCATTGCGTTTGACTAACGATACTGCCAACCTTTGCCCACCGCTCGTCACTGCTAGAATAAGTAGTTTGAGACGCTACCGCTTCTGGAAGGCGGTCGACTAGTTCTCTTATCCCCTGCCCGGTCACCGCTACTGTAGGGACGACTGGCACACCAAGCAGCTCCTCCAGCTTGGCAACATCGATGTTTATGCCTCGGTGACGGGTATCGTCCCACATATTAAGGGCAACTATTACCGGTACCCGTCTCTCCAGTAACTGCAAAGTTAGATTGAGGTTTCTCTCTAAATTGGTGGCATCGACCACATCAATAACCACATCCCCGTCTTTAAGCATCTCCACAGATACTTCTTCTGCCTTAGTGGTCGGTTCAAGAGTATAGGTACCAGGAACATCAATAACCTCAGCCCGCTCCTCACCCAGTTTCAAGTAACCTCTGGTGAACTCCACCGTGGTGCCGGGATAATTAGAAGCGATGATACGCGTACCAGTAAGCCGGGAAAAGAGGGCGCTCTTACCCACATTAGGATTGCCCATGAGTAGGATCTTCATCGCAGTCTCCGAAGACCTTTAGGTAGATGTATCCACTTCAACTATTATCCTATTAGCCATGCCAAAACCAACAGCCACCTCAGCGTTATCTACCCTGAGAGTAACCGGCCCGCGAAAGAGCGTAGAACTTACCTTGGCCACTTTTTTCCCAGGCCTGATACCTAGAGCCTCAAGGCGCTGGACAAAGCCTGGACCATGGCGTCGCATGAAGCCTGGACCATGGCGTCGCATGAAGCCTGAACCTCGGTGCCCAATGAAGCCTAGATCACTTAGAACTTGAACTACAGTGCCGGTCTGTCCGACTTTCATCTGCCCCAAGGTCAATTGTCTCTTTTCAGGCATGATCATATTTATTCCCTACCTCTAGAATACCTTAGCAAGCTTCCTAAACAGTAGCCCCCGATCCTCTAAATGCAGCTAACCTGCTTAATGACTCTTTCTTACTTGAGTATCAAGGTAAAGAGCATGCCAGTGAATACTTAACGTCCCCAATCACTAATCCATTCCATTTACAAAAACTTCAGCGAAAATAAAGAGTCTTTTTTAACCTGCCTCTAGGTTTTCTCCCTTCCTCTGGCGGCAATTTGAGCATAAGCCTGTCATACGAACTTCAACTTCGGTAATCTCAAAATCATACTCCCTACCGATGCCTTCCTTGAACTGCTGGCTCAACGGGCAGGCAAATTCCACGATTTTGCCACAGCCAAGGCACAGAAGATGTTGATGCTCAGTTGTCGGTTTCGTCTCATAGTAGTGATGCTCTTCAGCGAAGTGATGCTCTTCTATCAGTCCCAACTTTTTAAAAAGTTGCAGGTTTCGGTAAACCGTGGATAGGCTAATCCGAGGCTGCTTCTGCCGCGCCCGACGATACAACTCGTCGGCATCCAGATGCCCGCCACCTCGGTGAAGAAGATCGAGGAGTAAGGTGCGTTGAGTTGTTACCCGCTGTCTTGAACTATCCAAAATTTGCCGGCTGCTCTTCTGTGGCTTAATTTCTCTAGGCATATTTCAACACTAACCCCGCTCTTTAACCTCAGGCTTTCTCACCAGCCCCCAAACTATCTCAACTATTTTAACCTTAAAAACTGTATCGCTAATGCATCTCATTTGCAACTTACATTATAACACTTAAACTGGAGATGTCAAACCTTCTTAAAGCCTGAGAGGTAAAATTTACCGGAGCACTTGAATCAAGCTTAGCGCCAGCTTGTATACTTCCGCTTCCATTGAATGGTGTAGCTTGTTCAATGACTCAAGCACCTTGACTACGACTGATGGTGGCAAAGTGTCAAGCTCATTTCGCAGCTCTTGTGGAACTCTCGAATACATAACCTGCAATTCTTTAGGTAATTGTTGGGATGCCACGGCTCATTTTCTCCTCTCCATTTCCAACCAACTTCAGCCTTACCTTCAGCCAAACACAATAAACAACCCTACCACTTAATCAATGGGCTTCGAGTTAAACTTTTCTGGTCTTACTTATAATCGTAAAATCCTTTGCCTGATTTACGACCGAACTGACCAGCAGTTACCATTTTCTTAAGCAAAGGCGGAGGTGCATATCTGGGGTCTTTGAATTCCTCATACATGGCTTCAGCAATAAAATATGTAGTATCAAGCCCAACATAGTCACTAAGGGTGAGCGGACCCATGGGGTGATTCAAACCAAGGACTATAGCCTGGTCGATATCTTCCTTGGTAGCAAAACCGGCCTCTAACAGCCTTATAGCATCTAACGCGAAAGGTATGAAGAGCCGATTAGTGATGAATCCAGGAGCATCTTGAGCAGTGAATACCGTTTTGCCTATGGACTTACCAAAGCTATCGGCAGCCTTGAGGGTCTCATCACTGGTGAGGATTGTTTTCACTAACTCAAGCCCTCTCATAACTGGCACTGGGTTGAAGAAATGCATGCCAAGAACCTTGTCTGGCTTCTTTGTCATCATCGCCATATCGAGGATGGACAAACACGATGAATTGCTGGCTAGGATGGCATGCTCAGGGCAAATTTTGTCTAAGTCAGCGAAAACCTTCTTCTTCAATTCCAGATTCTCGACAGCAGCTTCAACTACTAAATCACAATCCTTAAAGTTTCCTGTTTCTATAGTACCTTTAATACGACCCAACGCAGCAGCTTTATCTGCCTCAGTTGCTTTCCCTCTTCCCACAGCCGTAGTCAGGGAAGCATTGATTGCTGCCAGCCCTTTATCCAGGAGTTCCTGGTTAATTTCAGAGACCACTACGTCATGGCCAGCTCTGGCGCTGACCTCAGCTATACCCCTCCCCATCAGGCCACAGCCAACAACTCCTACTTTCTTTATTTCCATCTTTAATCTCCTTTTTGTTTCTTGTCAAAAATTTTACTTTGCCTTGAACTCGGCCTTTCTTTTCTCAAGGAAGGCCTTGCATCCCTCATCGAAATCTTCGGTAGTTACCAAAAAATCTACCAATACTTTCTCCAATTCCAGTCCATCCTCTAAAGAAAGGCTCGTCCCTTGAATCATAGCCTGCTTGGCTGCCCTCACCGCTAGTGGTCCTGGTCGACACACGATCTCGGCCAACTGCTTAGCAGTCGGCATAAGTTCAGCAAGAGGCACCACCTTATTGACTAACCCTATCCGGTAAGCCTCCTGAGCATCAAAGGGTCGTCCCGCAAGCAAAAGTTCAGCAGCTTTGGCCCAAGGGATAGCCCGAGGTAAGCGCTGTGTTCCTCCCCAGCCGGGGATAAGTCCCAAGGTAACCTCCGGTACGCCAAAAGTAGCCTTTTCTGAAGCTATCCTCAAATCGCAGGCAAGAGCTATCTCCAGACCTCCTCCCAAACAATGACCATTTACGGCAGCAATAATCGGCTTCCATAACTTGAGTCCCCGCATAATGGTTGGCGGCTCTGCCCATGGCTGGCCTATCAATTTTTTCAACACAGGAAGCATTGTCCCTATATCAGCGCCAGCACAAAAAGCTCTATCCCCCGCCCCGGTGATAATACCAACCCATAGCTCATCATCGTCCTTGAAATCTATTAAAGCTCGACTTAGTTCCTCAAGGCTTTCTGGATTCATCGCATTCAAGGCCTCAGGACGGTTCAGAGTGAAGATAGCAATCCTACCTTCCTTTTTGTAATCAATAGCCATGATTAAACCTCCTTTTTCTTTATTGGGGACGACCAACAAATTATAGCAGACAGATGTAGTTTGTTTCAACAGCCTCCTTTGTTGACGCATATTCGCTGAATACGGTAAACTTTTAGCGGTTGGGGGGGAAACAGACATCCGGGGTACAAGGAAATTCTAGGAACCTAATCCATGGTCTCACACACCAAATAGCCATTCAGCGAGTTTGAGATGTCTTCTAAAGGTAAATCAGGCCCGAGCTGGCTGGATAAAGCTAAAACTCGCATCAAGAAGACCTTAGGTATGAACGTCTTCCTTTGCGATACCTGTAAATGGGACTGGCGGGGTGCTTGCCATCACTGGGAACGCCCTAACGCCACCTGGTGTCCCGACTATGAGAAAAGAGGCAAATAGAAGAACCCTAGATAATTTCTGCTAACTAAGGGAATTCCAGGGAATACTGGCGAAGGTAAGTATTTGGTCAGTTGCTAAAAATGAACTAGTTTGTACTTAGTTTGCCCGTCTTCTGGATATAAGATGAACTTAATATTTTGCCCCTTTAGCAGATATTCTTCGCTTTCCTTCCGCAGTTTCCTAAAATCTGCTGACTCTAAGAATGACCGAAGAAGCTCCACTCTCTCTTCAAATTCAGTGTCACCCTTGCCAGCTTGGAAGTAGTTTCTTGCTAGATTCTGATACTCTCTCTTGGCTACAGTTTCGATGCAATGAGAAAGGTCTGGGATAAGTTCTACCTGAACCATTTCCATCTCAGTTTAATGATGATACTGCTTACAATGTGGAAATGCAAAATAAACAACCACCACTGTTTTTTGACACCCTGACTAGCTGATGTTATGATGGTTGTAAGCAACCCAGCCAAGTGTTCGGTTGGGTAGTATATGGAAAGCGTTAATAGTCTATATTTAATAATTTTTGTGATTTGCCTGGGGTTGTCAGCTTTTTTCTCCAGTGCTGAGACTGCCTTTGTTTCTCTGCCTAAACTCAGGGCCAAGCATTTAGTAAGTATCCAAACCAGAGGAGCTGAGCGGCTGGAAAGGATGGTAGCACAGCCGAGCAGGTTTCTGGCAGCTATCCTTCTGGGTAACAATCTAGTTAATGTGGCAGCAGCAGCTGTAGGCACGATGATGGCAGTTGCAGCTGTTGGTCCGGCTTGGGGAGCTCTGGTTGCTACCATAGGTGTAACCACCTTAGTGCTGATTTTTGGTGAGGTCATTCCCAAGACTTTTGCAGCCCACCATGCTGAGCGAATGGCCCTAACTTATACTAGGCCTATAGAACTGATAATTTGGATTCTTTACCCCTTTGTAGTGGTGTTGAACCGTATTGGTTTAGGTTTTACTAAAATGGTGGCTGAGACTGAGGAAGGTAAGAAGTTAGTAAGTGAGGAGGAAATTCGTACGGCTATCACGGTAGGTGAAGCTGAAGGCGTATGGGAGGAGACCGAAGCTGAGATGTTGCATAAAGCCTTTGAATTCGCTGATCGACCGGTGAGTGAGGCGATGACACCACGAACTGAAGTTACCTGGCTAGAGCAAGGGACGAAGTTAGCTGATTTTCTTGAGAGTTATCGCCAGTCTCCCTATTCTCGGTTTCCTGTCTATAAGGAAAATACTGATAATGTAATCGGGGTTTTGTCCATTAAGGATGTGCTTATGGCTCAGGCTAATAGCTCGTTTGATATAGAGAGCCCTATTGACGAGTTAGTGCGACCAGCTTACTTCGTGCCTGAAACCAAGCATCTAGGTGAGCTTCTGACTGATATGAGGGATAACAATTACCGTATGGCAGTAGTTATCGATGAATTTGGAGGTGTAGCTGGCATAGCTACTTTGGAGCAGCTGATTGCGGAGATTGTGGGTAGTATTGGCGACGAACTGGCCAGTGGGGAGAGGGACTTTATAACTATTGATGCTAATACCTTCGAGGTTGATGGTGGACTTAGGGTGGAAGAAGCCAACGAGGAATTGGGGTTAGGGTTGCCCCTTGGTGAATATGAGACTATGGCTGGCTTTGTTCTTAGCCATCTGGGTCGCATTCCAAGGCAGGGTGAGCAATTAAAGTACAAAGATTTGAAGTTGGCTATACTTGAAATGCGGGGGATGAAGATCGAGAGAATTCTAGTGACTAAAGAAGGGGATGCAGCGCCTGCGCCTTAAATTCAGTCGTGGTGAAGAGGTAAAGTTCCTTTCACATCTAGATTTGATGAGGCTCTGGGAGAGAGCCTTACGCCGGGCTGGTTTGTTCTTGGCCTATTCTCAAGGTTTTACTCCTCATCCACGGATTTCTTTAGCAGCTCCTCTGCCAGTAGGCATAACCAGCCAAGCTGAACTAATGGATGTCTTCTTATCCCGCTGGGTATCGCCATATTCTTTTATCACTCAGGTCAGGAAGCAGCTACCTCAGGGCATCGACTTGTTAGAAGCTTGGCCAGTTGGATTGAGTATCCCATCAGTTCAATCCCAGGTTCGCTTTGCCGAATATAAGGTTGAGGTAGAGGTGGAAAAGGGAAGCCGAGAACTAGAGTTAGCTTTACGGTCCTTGCTTTCAACTAAGGAATTACCCTGGCACCACTTCCGAGATACAGAAGCCCGCTATTATGACCTACGTGCCCTAGTGGATGACTTATGGCTTATTGACTGCCATGATTCTTTGTGTGCTCTGGGAATGAGGCTGCGCTGTGATGCCAGCAGTGCTGGTAGGCCGGAGCAGGTGGTTAAAGCTTTGGGGTTATCACAGCATCCTAAATCCATCCATCGCACCAAATTGATTCTAAGCTGAACTAAGTTCGGTTAAACAATGCTGCTGGTAGAGTCTTCTATAGACACTGAGCGTCAAGAACTGGCTAAGGAATATGCCAGGCTTACGAGGTGGCTATTCTTCATTGAGCTGGTAGTAGTTGGTGCTTTGCTGCTGGTGCTCATTTTTGGTGGCATCTCGGTCAAATTGAGTCATCTCTTAGCTTTTCCTCAACCTTGGGCATCAGCTTTATATTTTATGATTTTGGTATTAGGCTGCGGGATAATTACGATGCCGCTGAGCTATTATCAAGGCTTTATAATGCCGCACCGATATGGTTTATCCAATCAAAAACTTGGTGCTTGGCTAGCTGATAGAGTCAAAGCTTCAGCACTGGGCATTCTATTAGGTTTGGGAATAGTTATAGTTGTTTACTGGTTATTAGACCGCTTGCCAGATATTTGGTGGCTTTGGGCCAGCGTTTTTCTACTGCTGCTCAGCTTGCTCCTAACTCGGTTAACACCGACTTTGCTCCTGTCCCTCTTCTTTAAATTAGAGCCTCTTGATGATGTAGAACTTAAGCAGAGGTTGATGAATCTGGCGAAACGGGCTCAGGCTCAGGTTTGCGATGTATCCACTATGGATTTAAGTAGCAAAGGCACTACGGCTAACGCTATGTTAGCTGGTTTAGGCAATACCAAACGCATCATCATCAGTGATACTTTGCTCCAGCAATACTCGCCTGAGGAAGTAGAGGTAATCATGGCTCATGAACTAGGTCACCATCTCCACCAAGATATACCAAAGCTTATCACTGTTCAAGCTATCACAGCTTTGCTAGCCTTTTATTTGGCTGACCTAGTTTTAAAAGCTAGTCTCACACCTTTAGCCTTTCAAGGGGTTGCTGATGTGGCGGCTTTTCCCCTACTAATTTTGTTCCTAGCTGCCTCTAGCTTGGTGATAACGCCACTTATTAATGCCTATAGCCGTTATCTGGAGACAGCGGCTGATGAAACTGCCTTAGAGCTTACAGCTAACCCCCAAGCTTTCATTACAGCAATGACCAAGCTTACTGACCAGAATCTGACTGAGGCTCAGCCTAGCCGATGGGTGGAATTTTTATTTTATGACCATCCGCCTTATACTAAGCGAGTGAATTTGGCTCATCGTTATCTTCAGAAAACTGCTTAAGGAGGCGACCAATTAGACTTATTTTAATTAGGCATGGTGAAACCCAGTGGAATCAGCAGCGACGGATCCAGGGGGGTGGTAGCGACATTGGGTTAAGCCAAGTGGGAAGAAAACAGGCGAAGAGTTTGGCACTGCTATTGAAGGAAATGGAAGTCGGTGCTATTTATTCCAGTCCGTTAAAGCGTGCTTTAGATACAGCCCGGGTTATTGCTGATAGCCACCAGTTGGCGGTGCAAGTTGAGTCTGATTTGAGGGAGATCGAAGCTGGTGAACTTGAAGGTATGGCCATAGATGACCTTGGCACTAACTTCAGCCAGTTTTTGGTTCAGTGGCGACAGGGAGAAGGCTTAGAAAGATTGCCTGGGGGCGAAAGTTTGGCTGACTTGGGGAACAGAGTCTGGTCAGCTATTCAACATATAATTGGCAAGCATGGACAGGAAGTGGTAGTAGTGGTCAGCCATTACTTTGTTATTCTGACCACTATCTGCAGAGCTTTGGGATTGCCATTAAGTCACATAGAACGGGTTAGAATACAGGTTGGCAGTATGAGTATCCTCGATTTCAGAGACAAAAGTCCTTGCTTAGTGTCGCTGGGTGACACTTGTCATTTAAGAGAGGGTTAAATTTGGTTAAAAAAGAGAAGACTCTGGAGCAAAGAGTCATTCACTTTATTCAGGAGCACAAGCTGTTTTCAGCAGGAGAAAAGCTAGTGGTGGCTGTATCCGGGGGTGCTGATTCAGTATGTCTATTCCATATTCTGGTGCAGTGGCAAAGAGAGCTAGGTGTGAAGCTGCAGGTAGCCCATCTCAATCACCAACTTCGCGGTGCTGAGTCTGACTCTGATGCCAAATATGTTTGTGATTTGGCTCACCACCTAGATATCCCGGTAACAATTGAGCATCGGGATGTGGCAGCCTATCGGGACCGAAAAGGCTACTCCTTAGAAGAAGCTGCCCGGGAAGTGCGCTATAGCTTTCTGGCTGAGGTAGCCGGGGCAACAGGTGCCTCTAGAGTGACGGTTGGGCATACCCGTGATGACCAGATTGAGACTATTCTGATGCACCTGCTGCGGGGCACGGGTATAGCAGGATTGCGCGGTCTGCAGCCTCGGTCACTATTACAATATGGAGAAGATAGGGAACGAATGGAAGTAGTGCGACCGTTGCTTGAAGTCACTCGGCAAGAGACACTGGACTATTGTCAGCGATATCAGCTCAGGCCACGAAGTGATTCTTCTAATACAGAACTTTCTTTCCTTAGAAATCGTGTTCGCCTTGAGCTGCTACCTGTGCTTAGGAACTATAACCCCAGCATTGACAAAGCTTTGCTTAGGTTAGCTGCCGCTGCTGGTGACGATGTCTCTTTCATTGAGGAACAAGCCTTGTGGCTATGGAACAAGGTGGCTAAAGAGGAAAGCAGCGCAATCTACTTAGATAGAAGCAAAATTGCCAGTTTGCCACGAGCTATGCAGAGGCAAATTCTTCGACTGGCAGTGGCGCGGCTTCTAGGTAGCCTCAAGGATATTGAAGCTGACCATCTTGAGGCAATGGTGGATTTCTTAGCCAAGCCAGCAGGAAAAAGATTGTGCCTGCCTCAGGGCTTGACATTGCTTACGGAATACGGTCGTCTGGTTTTGACTTCAGCTCAGGCCTCTTTATGCCCATTGCCCCCTCTTGAAGATGTATTCAATATCAATGTTCCTGGGAAAACTGCCTTGCCTAGCTGGCAAGTTAAAGCGGACATACTTAAGGAGCCGGGTGATAGTGATGAGGATAGTTTTGCCGCCAACTTTGATTTAGATAAAGTCGGTAAAGAATTAACCGTGCGGCAGCGCAAACCAGGTGACCGCTTCCAGCCTTTGGGCATGAGCCAAATCAAGAAACTTCAAGACTTCATGGTTGATGTTAGGATTCCGCGGACCTGGCGAGGGCGAGTTCCGCTGGTTTGCTCGGGGGAGCAAATCTTGTGGGTAGTCGGCTGGCGTATTGATGATAGGGTTAAGGTTACTGAAGCCACGAAGAATATTCTGCGTTTAGAGTTTGAAAGGTTGGTCTGATGGCAGTAGGTTCGGAGTTGCGTCTACGGCGGCTTACGGTAGATGAAGCCTTGCCAAAGCTTGACCACTACCTTAACGGCGCTTTTTTAGCTGGCTTAACCTCAGTTCGCATCGTCCATGGTAAGGGAACGGGAACACTGCGTCAGGCGGTGGGGGAAGAACTAGCTAAGCATCCTCTAGTCAAGTCCTTCCGCCCCGGTGATTATGGTGAGGGAGGAGCTGGGGTTACAATAGTTGAGCTGGCAAATCATTAGTTTTTTCGGGATGTTCCACTTTCTCATGCTTGATTACTTGATCTAGCGTGGGGGCTAACTTAGAACTCAAAGCTGGCCATCACCTCCAGATCCTTCCTCTTTTTCCATGCCCAGCACCAAGCACATTAGTATCTATGACAGCGAGAGGTGAGCTGCTCTCCTAGCCGGAAGCTATGCTTCCTCAGCAGCGAAAGGAAAAATCAATTTCCGCTTTTCTTCAGCCTCTCCACTTCCCTTTCTATCTGTCTTTTCTCCCAGTCGGTTTGTCGTGAGAAGACGAAGACCTCCAAGAAG
>DUEX01000029.1 GCA_011170325.1 Dehalococcoidia bacterium
TGGGTACACACCCGCCCACAAACCCCGGCGAAAGGCATGGTTCTGCGGAGCACATCCAGGGCTTCCTTGAATTTGCCCTGGGAAATAAGGGCTATGTAGCCCTGGGCATTGACCCCGGCAGGGCAAGCGGCCCGGCAAGACGGGTAGCCTCGTTTGTCGATAGTATACTTATTTGGAATCGCCTGAGGAAAGGGAATGTAGATAGCCCTTCGCTTGCCCAGGTTCTCGTCGAATTCACTCTTTAACTCGATGGGACAAACCTTAGCACACTCACCGCAGCCAGTGCACTTGCTTACATCAATGTAGCGGCTCTTACTTCTAATCTTAACCCGAAAGTTTCCTATGTACCCTGAGACATCCTCTACCTCACTATAGCTCATTAGCTTAATATTGGCATGCTGACCAACCGTAGTCATCTTGGGTGTGAGTATACAAGCCGAGCAATCCAGGGTGGGAAAGGTCTTATCTAGCTGGGCCATACGCCCTCCAATGGAAGGTTCTCGCTCAACTAGAACCACCTCATAACCAGCGTCAGCGATATCTAAAGAGGCCTGAATGCCAGCAATGCCACCACCGATGACCAGGGCACGTTTGGTTATACCAATCTGCTTGGGAACGAGAGGTTCCTGCCAGCGAACTCTGGCCACTGCTTTCCGCACCAGATCTATTGCCTTAACCGTGGCTTCCTCAACTCGGTCTGGATGGGCCCAGCTACAATGCTCCCGTAGGTTTGCAATCTCCAGGAGATAGGGGTTTAAACCGACACTTGCCACTGTTCTGCGGAAGGTCATTTCATGCATACGCGGTGAACAGGCGCCAATAACCACACGGTTGAGTTGATGCTCAGCTATAGCCTGACGGATAGATGCCTGACCAGGGTCACTGCAG
Organism: Dehalococcoidia bacterium; assembly: GCA_011170325.1. GTDB lineage: Bacteria > Chloroflexota > Dehalococcoidia > GIF9 > UBA5629 > W265. The sequence continues at coordinate 889 of DUEX01000029.1, forward strand.
GTGAACTTATTATCTTCAACATGAACCACCCCGGGTAGTTTTCTTGCTGCGCCCATCACTTCTAGGATGTCTACACCCCCGGCTATATTACTACCGCAGTGACAGAGAAAAACCCCAATTCTAGCCATGACCTATTTTCAGTTACGCCTTTCTAACTAAAATATGACAACAGGGATAACCCCTAAATCAGGGCAAGTCGCAAGTGTGGCGGATAAGCTTGATTCCCTGACCCTGAAGCTTGATCTCAATAGAGTTACCACTTCCCCATGTTACATAGACACGGCATGTCTGGCATACTGAGATATCTCTACCTAAAGCTCCCCAATCATCCCATTTGCAGTAGGTCCCCTCGATTTCCCAACAAGGATATTCCCTGTATCGTGGAGCGGGGCACTCCTCATGAATTGCATCAGGACAATTGGTCATTTCCCAACATGGCATCTTCTCCCGCCAAAAATCCGCAACCTTGACTTCCGATAAACTATTCATTTCAGGCATCACCATGCCTTATTTCCCACCTATTCCTAATCCGAGTCACCAAGCTTTCACAATCTAAGCAGCACATTCAAGAGGCACACATCTCAATTACATCCGTTGGGCAGTATTCTCGCGCTGGCCATTATACCCTCAGCTTCCTGTCAAAGTCAAATTGTTGCGGATTCAACACCAATATCTATACTTTCACGTGGCCTCATACCATTGTAGACAGGATGCTCGATTATGAGGCCTGTGTTATCAAGTTTGCCTACTTCATGACCTCTTCGTTCCTCAAGGGCTCCATTCATTTCTTTGGATACAATCATCTTTCTATGGTAGTCATCTCCCCCTCTTGTGATGTATGCTTTCCAAAGCTTTTCTTTACCCTCTGTTCAATATCTTCTTCGGACTGCCTACGCTTCTATAAACCTCCTGCCACAATGTCTTTATCTCCTGAGTAACTTTATTCTGCGAGTATTCTACTACTGGCAATCCTCGAATTAAAGCCTCGGTAACTACATTATCAAACGGGATTTTGGCAGCTACCTCCACCCCCTGGCCAAGACAATAGTTTTCAATCTGACAGCTATTTTGTTCATTAATATCGTATTTGTTGATGCATACTGTAGCCGGAATGTCAAAGTGGTGGCAGACATCAATGACACGGTCAAGGTCATGTATTCCCGATAGCGTGGGCTCAGCTACGAGGAGAGCTAAGCTCGCCCCAGACAGAGATGAAATGACCGGGCAGCCAATGCCCGGTGGTCCGTCAGTAATGATATAGTCAATGCCTTGATTTTCAGCAATTTGCTTAGCCTTTTGCCTGACAACTGCCACCAGTTTACCCGAGTTTTCCTGAGCAATCCCTAACCTGGCATGAACCAGGGAACCATAGCGTGTTTCAGAGACAAACCAATTCCCTGAGAGACTTTCTTTCATGGTAATAGCCTCGGCAGGACACACATGATAGCAGAAGCTACAGCCCTCACAAGAAATGGAGTCAACCTTGAAATCATCGATTGCCTCGAAGCGGCATACCTCCTGGCAAAGCCCACATTGGGTGCACTTTTCCTCGTCAATAACTGCCACTTGTCCACTCCAGAATTCCGTCTCTTCTTTGACTGATGGCTTGAGCAGCAGATGAAGGTCGGCAGCGTCTACATCGCAGTCAGCCAGTACCTTGCCCTGAGCCAAGACAGCAAAGGAGCCGACTATACTCGTTTTTCCAGTACCACCTTTGCCGCTTAGAACCACGATTTCTTTCATTTAATCCTGTCTACCATGGCCTTCTTCAGACTGCTCATCCTTTGCTCTGGTGCGGATTCTATAAATAGTCTCGTTTCCCAGCTTGTAACATTCGGTGCAGCCAGCACATTCTTCAGGTTTAACTTCCTCAAGAAATACCTCAATCCCTAGCTTCTGATACATGTCCAGAGTTCTCCTGAGATGCTCACCACCGCTAACAGAAGCCAGCCTCCAACCCTCCTCATGCTCCTTCTTAATCTTGGCTATCTCTGCCATCTACTATCTCCTTAATGTTGCTGAAAAGCTGGAGAAAAGTCTCTTTCCACTTGGGAATGCCTTCCACCAAAGGTGTACCCCTTGAGTATAGATAGGCGATCCCACTATCTAGCGGGATGGTGAGCAGAATAGGGATACCTTCTCCATAGCAATAATCGTCTACTTTTCCATCTCCTAATCCAGTGCGGTTTATTACTACACCGCAGGGAACTTTGAGTTTCCTTGCTACCTCCACCGCAAGAACAAGGTCGCTAAGGCCAAAGGGAGTTGGTTCAGTCACCAGAAGGCAGAAATCACTTCCCTTGATTGACTCGACCACTGGGCAAGAGGTTCCTGGAGAAACATCAACGATGACTGTCCTTTTTGGATTGATATGCTCTTTTACTTTCCGGATCACCGGCGGTGCCATGGCTTCTCCAACGTTAAGCTTACCATGGACGAATTCCATGCCATTTGAGCTGCCTATTTCCACGAGTCCTATCTCCTTACCTTCTTCTGAAATGGCAGCCTCGGGGCATAAATAACTACAGGCTCCACAGCCATGGCAAAGCTCAGGGAAGACGAGTACTTTTTCCTTTATTACGGCGATAGCATTATAGGCACAGACCTCAGCGCACTTGCCACAATAATTGCATCTAGTTTCATCCACTTTGGGAATCGGAATAGAAACTGCTTCCTTCCGGATGAGGACTGGCTTAATAAAAATATGGGCGTTGGGTTCTTCCACATCACAGTCCAGAAGCTGTACCTTACCTTTGTCTTTTAAAGAAAGAGCCATACTTGTAGCCACCAGCGTTTTCCCAGTGCCACCTTTGCCGCTGGCAACAGATATTATCATTCCCTTACCATTTTAGTGCCACATTTGGGACAGCTCAGGTTATAGCAGGGAGCCCCCGCTTGATGAGGAGCCCTGGTGCCACAACTGGGACAGATACAGTTCCCACTGGGGCCAGCCCCAGGCCGTGTTCCTCCCATCCTACCAGCGCCTCTGCCTGTTCCTGGACCACTCTCCCAGGGAGGGCCAGTGCCATCTCCTCTAGGCATAATTACACCTCCAGCAACAAAATCAAACTACTTTTCTTACATCGGTGGCAGGTCACAAACACCAGAACTACAGGTAGGGCAGCTAGTTTCTGACATTTCGCCTACACTTGGGCCTGGGCTGAAGAAAGAAGAAATAAGCCTGCTCGGATTCCGGGCATTACATTTAGGGCAATTCAACTTAGAGCCGTCCTCACCGACAGATTGCCGAACTGCGAATTTTTCACCACATTTGGTGCACTGATATTCATATATCGGCATAATATACTTTCCTACTTGCTTTTCTTCTCAAGCTCTTCAATACGCCGTTGGATCTCGGTTAATTGTTGTGCCAGCATCTTTGACTGGGCTTTAAGAGTCTCAAGTTCCTGCTCTGGGCTTAGTGGCTGTGGTGTTGGAGTAGGCGGCATCATGCCTGCCCCCATCCCCCTGCCACGCCCCATACCCATACCCCGGCCCATACCTATGCCACGCCCCATGCCAAAGTGAGCAACCACATTAGGTTGGGAAATCGCTTGAAATCGCCCACTTTTGTAGCCTTCGATGGCATCTCGCATTCTCCCTGAGACCCCGGTGATTACTTGAACTCCTGCCGCTGATAGCGTTTGATAAGCATTGGGGCCACAGTTGCCGGTTAGCACTACTTGCACTCCTTTATTGGCAATCATCTGGGCAGTGGAAATCCCAGCTCCGCCTGCAGCTGTAGCACTTGAGTTTTCTAAACCTTCAAATGCCATCGTTTCTGGGTCAACAATGACGAAGTACTGGCATCTGCCAAAACGTGGATCTACCTCAGCATCAAGGCTGGGATCTGTTGCCGATATCGCAAGTTTCATGATTCGCTCCTTTTGCCCACTAATCGCCTGACTAGTGCTTAAGTCTCATTTCCTAGCTGCTGAACCCTGGCCTCTATTTGCTCTAGTTGGTCTCTCATGGCTTGGGCCTGAGCCTTGAGAAAATCAAGCTCCTGATCACGGGTCATCTGTGGGGCAAATGGCACCGCACTTGGAGTAGGTGGTGTAGCTCCATAGTAAGGCATACCCCAAGGCGCACCATACCGGGGCACCCCCCAGGGTACGCCGTATCCAGGAATAGCACAGAAGCCTCTGCCACCACCTGTCATCGGCCCCATTCCACGAGGGCCAGTGCCATCAAATCCTGGCATAACATGCCTCCTTCATGTAATTGTTTCTCACTCTTCGCTCTCCAGCTCGCGCATCCTGGTATCAATTTGATCAAGTCGGTCTCTTATCGTTTCAGCCTCGCTCTTCAAGAAGTCGAGCTCCTGTTCTCGACTCATCTGTGGGGCAAAGGGTGCAGCCCCAGAAGCGGGTAGTGCTCCTGTGTAGAATGGATATGCGCTCTGCCCAGTGCTAAATTCTGAGCCGGTATAATAGGGAGTCTGTGGATATAGCCATCCTCCGGGTGTTCCTGCGGCTCCGCTGAGAAAATAGCTGCACCTTGGCAGTCCTCCTCTACCCCGACCAATGAAAGGCCAGGGTGAAGAGCTACCACGAAATCCAAACCCCATGCCTCCCCGGAAACCAAATCCCATTCCTCTTCCATTAGGCATACTAATCACCTCCTATTTCTTAAGTTCTTCTAGCCTTTTCCTTATACTATCTAAATCGGCTTCTAGCAGCCAAGCTCGCTCCTCGAGCAAAGCAATCTCTTGCTCTTTAGGCATAGGTGCCCACCATGGCCAGCACCACACCCAAGGATTCCAATAACTATAATACCACCAGGGTGTCATCTCGTCACCCCCATTTACATCGCCTAACTAGGCAATTATTTTGGCTGAGTTCCAGATGGTGGCACTGTTGCGCCGGGATATCCCATGGCATACCCTGGGTACCCGTAAGGTGGAACGTAGCCTATGCCATAATAGGGGTAACCATATCCCCAGTAGTAAGGAATGGTTGCTGCGTACTGGTTGGCGTAAGGCGTTGCCCACCACCACCTCGGCAACCAGGGAAAGTTACGGCAGAATGGGTAGTGATTACCCCAACCCCAACCCCAACCTCTGCCTCTGCCCCAGCCAAACCAACCCATTCCGTATGGCATCTTGCTCACCTCCTTCCTGTTATTTGTTGCTTATTACGACTGCGCCCCTTCTCTATTCATAGTCAAAAGCTGGATCCCTTTAATCTGACGGAAGGTTGCTCCTTGGCTAACATATCGCAGCACTATTTCTGGGTCAGTTACTTTGGTGCCCGAAATAGCATCTACCCCGTAATCGAAGAGAACAGGCGAAAGCGGTGCAGTAGCCCCTAGAACGACGATATATGCCTTTGGGTTACATAGAGTCAGTAAATGTTCAATGGTATGGTTAATAAAGGCGCTGCCAGTGATACCTACGACTTCAGCTTGGGGAATAAGAGTTTCCGCTTCGCTTTCACCAACATCCCCTTCACGTGATTGCCTCTCGATAACCCATAGATATTTTGCTGCCTGACGCAGTTTCGGCACAAAGGGGAAATGTCCAACCAGTGCTACCTTCTTATCTTTTCCCTTCTCAGCAAGAAGGTCACCCCCGTTTATAGCAGCACAGTGCTGTCCATCAATATTTAGAAGCGAGTTGATAGTTGCCATACCAATGGCCGCCTCAAAAAGATTGGATGACCGAGCCATTTGAGCCAGTTCCGAAGCGTCCTTCCCTATCAAGCGTCCTGCATCGCTCACCGGAGCATCATCTTGGTGATATTCCTGTTCATGGGGTGTCGCTGCTAACCCACAGTTCCAGGTTAGTACTGCTGTCTGAAAAGGTCCTTGGCGTACGTCTTCTACACCAATGTCTAGGTTCAATGCAGACAATAGGGCATCAATGAGCTTCATTCATGTACTCCGAACTATACGCTGTCTTAGATTTACAGCTTTTGCCAATATAGTTTTATGCCTCCTGTCAGATATGCCTGCCTCTGCGGCGTCCCCTGCCCCATCTTAATCCTGTAGGCTGGAGAGGCAGAATGTTTTGGCTGTTACATGTTGGGCAAAGCTGAGGAGCCCCGCCTATTATAGCCTCAAAGGGCACATTCCACTCATGCCCATCATTGCATCTAAAGCGACGAATTGCCATCTCAAAGTTGCCACCATCTATTCTTATTGCTTTACCATTGAGTAGAGCGTCGGCCAGCTTACATCTGGCTGAGCCCAGCACTCGGTGAAAAGTAGGTCGGGAAATATTCATTCTTTCAGCACATTCCTCTTGCTCCAACTCCTCTAAATCTTTGAGTCGTATAGCTTCGGCTTCCTCTACAGAGAGACGCACTTCTTTAAGAATCCCCGCTGGCGTTCCAGCTGGCTTAAAATAGGTTATTTGCGGCGTGAAGGCAACCCGGCGCCACTTGATTGGTCTACCAACACTACCCTTGTCTCTACTTTGCACAATTACTGACATATGTCCATAATTATACTAACATATCAAGTGCATGTTGTCAAATGTTGATTAGGTAAAAGCTATTTAGCTATCCTATCCATCATTCTGAGCGGAGCCACTACTGCCAAGGCTGTGGAGAGAGGGAGGCAAAGCATTTCCAATATGGGGCAAGTTTTGCCTTAACAGCCTGCACTATTCCTTTCATTTCTAGAGGTATGAGAAATCCCTCTTGTGCCCCGCAGGAATGGAGTATGGCTCTTCAAGTCAATCTCTATTGCCGCTAGACCGCAGACTGAGGCTAACCACCCCTTGGAAAACAGAACACCCATTGGGTCATCCCCAGAACCGGCGAAAGCTACCACCTTATCCTGGCACACCCTATCAGCAGTCAACCTCACCTTGCAAGCGTAGAAAATGCTCCAGCTGCTCTGTCAGGGAAGGTTGCCAAGAGGCAGAAGCTATCTGGTGAAATGTTGGACCGAGGATATAGCAAACCATTTGATGGTGAAGACTGAGCTTGCAGTACTGGCTCATCGGGGCTACAATGAGCCGGGGTCGAATGTTTAAGGAGATAGTTGACGGGCCATGGCATGCCTATAAGCTGGCATTACTCTAATGCAGCCTGTATCAACCGCTTCTATTTGTTTAATATAGTTTACGCGACGCTGCTTTAAAAGACTGGACCTTCCCCCTATCTGCCAGCAAGGATTAGCCAAAACGTAGCCGTAGTCTCAACATGATCGAAGACCATGTTAGAAAAGCGTTGCTTTATCAACGCCGGGGCAACAAGGTAGAGTGTTATACCTGCGAGAGGCACTGTATCATCCCTGAAGGGGGATTAGGTTTCTGTTCTACTCGAAAAAATCTCAATGGGCAACTTTATACTCTGGAATATGGCGATATTTCTTCTGTCAGTGTTAACCCGATTGAGAAGAAACCTTTCTTTCATTTCCATCCTGGGACAAAAGCCCTGACTATTGGCAGCTGGTCGTGTAACTTTACCTGCCCATGGTGTCAAAACTGTGATATAAGTAAATCGCCACAAAGCATAGGCAAAGGTCAGTATATAAGCCCGGTGATGTTTATTGAGCTTGTTAGAAAATACCATTGCCAGGGGACTAGTGTCTCCTTTAATGAGCCAACTTTGCTGTTTGAGTACTCGCTAGACATTTTTGATCTGGCTAGGAAAGAAGGCTACTACAATACTTATGTCACTAATGGATATATGACTACCAAAGCGCTGGACATGCTAACAACCCATGGTTTGAATGCAATTAATATAGACATAAAAGGTGAGGCTGAAGCGGTCAGAAAGTTCTGCGCAGCCGACGTGGACATAGTTTGGAGAAATGCTGCTGGCTCAAGGGAGCGGGGAATTTGGGTTGAGGTGACTACGCTGGTTATACCCGGCATAAATGATACCGAGGCGGGATTAAGAAGCATCGCCAGGAGAATCAAGGGGGAGCTGGGCAATGACATTCCCTGGCACGTTTCTGGCTATTACCCGGCATACAAGTTTAGGAATGAGTCCTATGTTCCTGCTACACCTACCAGCACATTAGAGAAGGCAAGGGATATAGGTAAAGCCGAAGGATTGAAATATGTATATGCTGGGAATGTGCCCGGACACCCTTATGAAAATACTTTCTGTCCCCATTGCAACCGCTCTTTGATCCAGCGCCATGGTTTCACTATAACGAGATATGAAATCACACTAGATAAACGCTGCCCTTACTGTGGAGAGGAAATTCCTATAATCGGGTAACCTGTGCTTTTGGGCCAGAGGTGACCTTGACCCGTAAAGTTAACATGGGTTAGGCAAAGTGCCATAGTGCCACTTGGTAAAAATGTGCTAGAACTGGCAGTGGAGATCAACTGGAAATGTGCAGTCTGCAACATACTTTACAAGCCAAGGACAATTATTAAGTGACAATCTAGAAAGGAGGAGAAGCATGGTCAAGAAGGCAATGATAAATCCGGGTTGGGAACACTATAAGAAGCTGACTTATGCCCCAGCGGTGCGCAAAGGGAACGTAGTATTCATCAGTGGCCAGGATGCCTCCCAGGTTGACCAAGTTACCGGCAGGCCGATAGTCAGGGGAGACATCATGGAGCAGACCAAGGTGATATACGAGAAGCTCAAGGTAATCTTGGAGGCTGCCGGAGCTAGCTTCGAGGACGTGGTGTGGACCACAGACTATATCACCACTACAGAGAATTATAAGGCCACTGCCACGATACGTCGGCAGTACTTCAGGGAAAGCTTCCCCGCCTCCACTGGTATCATTGTGAAGGGCCTGTTGCATGATGGAGCACTTATCGAGGTCGACGCAGTGGCAGTGCTCGACTGAATAAGGCAGATCAGCAGCAAGAAAGTTTGTTACTGAGCAATACTTGAATCTGTGATGACTTATCTTTAGGATATCAATGTCACCGATGAGGCCGGCTGACATCATGCTGGCCTCTGCTTTGCTCTCAGCATCGCTAGCATAGTGCTATACTTTCTGGGTATCTACCTCTTGCTTTTGGAAATTCTACCCTCATTCTATTGCACAATACGACACTGAGCCCCTTACACATTGCTTCGCTTAGAATTTTTTCAGTATATTTCTTTGGTCTCAGACGGGAAAGGATACATAATAGCGAAGCGTATATACTGCAAACAGCGCTTCTCAAAAACCTCTTCAAGGAAATTAGGTGTTGCAAACCATTCCTCCATACCGCCAGGCTCCCAAACCTGAGGACCCCCGAGGTCCTGACATCGCAAAGACCCAAATTTCTCCTTAAAGTCGCGACAAAAGCTTCTAGTCGCCTTGGCACACCTTAGCCTTACCTGTGAGGTATCCCGTGTTGAGTATGTTACGTCAAGGCCAAGGCCAATTATGGCTCCTGATACAGCACCACAAACCTCACCCATGCCAGAGAAACCACCCCCGAGACCCATCGTTATGTCTTCTAACCGTTCTATCTTAATCGGGCTGAAGGTCTGTATAGCCTCCAAAACCATTTCGGTACAAAACGGCTCTGTATGTTCATGTGCTAAATAAACAGGTACTGCATATTTCATCCAGCTAGTAACCCAGTCGCATGCCTTCTTGCGAGCTTCTGGATCATACACTGCTCTTCTGATGGGAAGACTACCCGCCCAATCATGGTACTTCTTGCTCCAGATTTCACCTTTCTCAGCCATGTTGTGTTCCCTCCTTGCAATATATTTTGTTCTGGCCTGTCTCATTTCAAACTAAGACATCGCCTGCCCGCTATTGTAGCAGAAATTCCAAAGCAAAAGACAGTGATCCACTATAAAATGGCCGAAATCCCCGTCTACACAAACAAATCTGTCAGATTGTGCGATTGCCAGGCCAACAACGCAACCATAAGGATGGCATGGTTGCAATATTCAAAGGTGCTTCCTTGTTTTGTGGGAACAATCGGTACCCTAGTCAGTGTGGAAAGCGATAGCGAGTAGGTCTGACCCAGTGTGAACCCATATAAGGGGGTAAACTCAATGACATAAAGTTCAATACAGCCAAATCTCGAGTCAACCTGGCCCATGAGTGCTAGCATGTTACCAGGTTTAACTGGTACTCTAGCGTTTGCGCTCTACCTTTGGTGCTATCCAGAACATCTTGGCCTCTTCTTGAGCCTCCGGCGCCAGACGACGCGTTGTCAGCCAGTGGGTCAGGCCTGATACACAGGGCAAAGCCATAGAATAGACTAGCAACGAAATCGGCTCACCAAAGAGCCAGCAGAGCAATGGCAGAGGAACAAACAGCATCACTCCACACCAAATGGCGTTGCGAGTGATAAAAAGCAGCACAATGGCCATCCCAAGGGTAATTGGTATCTCCCTACTAAGCAGAACCAGAAAGACGCCTATGGTTACTGCCTCACCTCGACCCCCTTGGAAATGCAGGAATACTGGCCAATTATGCCCAACAACGGCAGCGCCTCCGGCAAAGAATGCCACGAGTTCTTCCTCACAAAGGGCTTTTGCCACTAATACCGCCAATGTGCCCTTTCCTATGTCTGCCAGCAGAGTGGCTATGCCTGCAGTTGGGCCAACATGGCGGAATACGTTGAATGCCCCAACATTATGGTCACCGACTTTGCGGATGTCGGTGCCGTTTAGCCGACCGATGAGGTAAGCAAAAGGAATCGACCCCAGGAAATATGCGAGCATCAAACTCAGTGCAACAGCCATTTCGCCCCCAGAGAATACCTCGCTGTGCTAGGTCATTTCATTTTGCCACAGGTGACAGAGGAAATCCATCGCCTTGACCTTGAGTAATTGTTGCATCAACGCGCGAGTACAATAACTTTACAATTTAGCCCTGTGGAAGATAGAATATATACGGTAGGAGGGCAAGATGAATAAATACAAGTGGTGTTGGAGTTTACTTGCGGTGCCACTTGTTATGTTAATCAGCTCGACTGTCGGTTGTGCCAATATTTACGAGACGCCAACCGATGAGTCAGCTCCAACATCAGCATCCCCCAGCTATGGTCCAGTAATCAATTCCTTCACCGTCAGTTCAGAGACCGTTAGCCCCGGTCAATCAATAAGTCTGAGTTGGAATGTTTCCAATGCTGCGACAGTTACCATACATCCAGCGGTTGGTAGCGTGGGTTCAAGTGGCACCAAGTGGCTATTGCCAGCCACCACCACTGTTTATACTCTAACAGCCACTAATGAAGCCGGTAGTAGCACTAGCTCCGTTACAGTCACAGTTACATCTGATGATAAGACCTTGATTGGCTGCGACCCGGTAACTGGCAGAAACCAAGGCATCAGCTTCACCTGGGAGCAGCTCTGCTTGTCTAGCGAGTATCAGGTACAGATTGCCAAGGACCCAGGCTTCACACAGGTGGTTTTCGACTCCGGTGCTGTCGCACCTGCCTCGTCTACATCGCCTGCGTTACTTTACCCTGCTGGTGGAGCAATACTACCTGGACTTGAGGCAGGTCACACCTATTACTGGAGAGCGAGAGTACGGCGGGCAGCTACCGGTCAGCCTTCACTCAGCCCGTGGTCTGAAACTAAAACCTTCACTATCAAGGCTGGCTTACCAACATCAACTCAGTATTTTGGAACGCAGTTGGTCAGCCCGAATAATGGCTGTACTGACTGCCCGGTAAAGCCGGCATCCTTTTCCTGGACACCGTTTAAGGAGGCCACCAAGTACAAGTTCGTCCTGGCTAAGGATGCAGCACTGACTGATATCGTGGCCCAGGCAGAAGTAACCACCACTGCCTATGAATATGGAGGCACACTGGACTACAGCACCAGCTACTACTGGCAGGTGATGAGCGTCGAACCGGCGCCGAGTGAGTGGAGTGCTACCTTCAGCTTCATAACCGAAGCTGAACCATCACTTCCACCAATACCAGAAGTGCCACCAGCAACCCCACTGTGGGCCTGGGTGGTCATCGGCATCGGTGCTGTCCTTGTGATTATAACCATAATCCTCATCTTCATGGTACGCCGGAAATAACACATCATCTCTGAGAAGGGATGAGAGAGATAAATGCTCTTTTTATCAACTACCCTGACAGCCAGATTACTCCTCACAGGCAGATTTAGGAGATGGTGGCATGTCTAGCAACAATAGGTTCACCGTATCCGGAAGCGACTTGGTTGACAAAGTAAAGCAGCTCATACATCAAGGAAGCATTCGGAGAGTCCGTTTGATACACGGAGGGAGACCGTTAATAGACATCCCGTTGACTATAGGTGCACCTGCGGCTGCGGTCACAGTTCTTGCAGCTCCAGTGCTAGCCGCGCTTGCAGCATTTGCTGCCTTAGTCACAGAATGTACTATTGAGGTTGAAAGGGTAGATGAGTCAGGTCAGAACAAAAATTGAGGTAAGAATATGAGAAAATTGTTATTTCCAATCTTGATGATTTTGATGACGTTTGCCAGTTGTGATTACGCACCTGGTATACCTGCTGGTATAGGAGTTACAAATCAGCCGCCGGCTGCCTATGTAGATTCAATATCGCCAACCGAGGCCTCCCTTGGGGAAACGGTGAGTTTCATTGGTCACGGCACTGACCCGGACGGGATAGTAGTTGCCTATCGATGGCGGTCGAGCATAGACGGTGACTTAAGTACCTTTGCAAGCTTTGATACCTCATCTTTATCGGCTGGAGTACACACCATTTATCTCAAGGTTCAGGACGACAGTGGCGATTGGTCGGAGGAGGTTCAAAGTGATATTACCATCTCTGGTGAAGCTGTCGCTGCGCCAGTTATCAACTCCTTTGGTGCTAACCCGGGTAGCGTAACCTCTGGTGAGTCTTCAGTACTTAGCTGGGATATCTCCGGTGCCACAGCGGTTACTATAGACCAGGGGATAGGGAATGTACCTCTGACCGGGACAAGGGCAGTATCTCCAGTCACCACCACTACCTATGTTCTGACAGCTACTAATGAGGCTGATAGCGTTACTGCCAGAGCTAGAGTCACAGTTTCGGCGGCGACGCCGCCTGTAGGCTTGCCGATTATCAATTCCTTCACTGCTAACCCGGGAAGTATCATGGCTGGCGGTTCCTCAATACTTAGCTGGGCTGTGTCTAATGCACAAACGGTGATGATTACCTATGATGGTTCGGTAGCCTCCGTTGGCTCCGTCGGCAGCGCGGCCGCATCACCAGTTGCAACCACCACTTATACCCTGACGGCCACCAACGCGGCTGGCAGCGTTACCGCTACAGTGCAGCTCATAGTTTCGGTAGCACCGCCTCCAAGCCTGCCAGTCATCAATTCCTTTGCCGCCAACCCTGGGAGCATCACCCTTGGTGCTTCCTCTACGCTTAGCTGGAATACCTCGGGTGCTACCATAGTCAGTATAAATCAAGGGATAGGCATTGTTGCCTTGGCCGGCATAGGAGTGGTGTCACCTGCCGCGACCACCACTTATACTCTGACGGCTACTAATGCGGCTGGCAGCACTACTGCTACAGTCCAAGTTGTGGTTAGTGGAGGAGGTGGTGGTGGAGACCCCCTTGAGGGGGCCCTGTTTAACGAGGTCAATGCCAGAAGAGCAAATCCAAGCACGTGTAATCCTCCTCCTACCGGCCCCGCCAGAGCCCCTCTAGTCAGGAACTCCTACCTAGACCAACTGGCCAGGAATCATTCTCAATACGTGGCTGGAGGCGGCACGCCACACGATGGCTTCGCTTCAAGGTTTAGCGCAGCGCAAGCCG